>NZ_JBLROA010000029.1:0-81641 GCF_047921505.1 Micromonospora sp. SL1-18
GCCGGCACCCCACCACGGGTAGCCGGCCAGCGGCGTCCGCGTACCCCCAACAGCAACCAGCCCCCAACAGCAACCAGTGAGCCGGAGGCGGCGCGTACAGTCGGGCGGTGGACCGTACCGAATCCTTGCCGGCGCAGACCGTGCCACCCGGCGCCGCGCCCACCGACCCGGGCAGCGTGCTGCTGCCCGGCCACGACGTGCCGCTCGGCCGCTACACCACGGTGCGGCGGCTGCTGCCGCAGCGGCAACGACGGATGATCGGGGCCTGGTGCTTCGTCGACCACTTCGGACCGGACGACGTCGCCGAGCGACCCGGCATGGAGGTGCCGCCGCACCCGCACACCGGGCTCCAGACGGTCACCTGGCTGCTCGACGGCGAGATCCTGCACCGGGACAGCCTGGGCAATGTGCAACCGATCCGCCCGGGGCAGCTCAACGTGATGACCTCCGGTCACGGCATCGCCCACTCGGAACGCAGTCCGGCGACACACCCACCGGTGATGCACGGTGTCCAGCTCTGGGTGGCGCTGCCGGACCCGGCTCGCGCCGGCGCGGCCGACTTCGCCCACCATGCGGAGCTTCCCGGGTGGCGTGACGGCGACCTGGACGTGATCCTGCTGGTGGGCGAGCTGGGCGGCGAAAGCTCCCCGGCGGTGGTGCACACCCCGCTGGTGGGCGCACAGCTCGAGCTGCGCGGGTCGGCACCGGTCACTGTGCCGCTGCGCCGCGACTTCGAGTACGGGCTGCTGGCGATGTCCGGTTCCGCCGAGGTCGACGCCGTACCGTTCGACCCGGGCGCGTTGCTCTACCTCGGGACCGGTCGGGACACGCTGACTCTGCGCGCCGCCCCGGGCAGTCGGTTGCTGCTGCTCGGCGGTGCTCCGTTCGAGGAGCCCCTGGTGATGTGGTGGAACTTCGTCGGCCGCTCACACGAGGAGGTCGTCGCGGCCCGGGAGGACTGGATGGCGGGCCGCCGCTTCGGCGTGGTCGCCGACGACCCCGCGCCTCCGCTGCCCGCCCCGGCGCTGCCCACCACCCGGCTGAAGGCCCGGAACCGGCACGGTGGTGTGCTCGGCTGAATGCCCGGCCCGGGCCTGGGTAGACGCGGGCATGCCGACCAGTGTGATTTCCAGCATCGAGGAAAAGAAGCGGCTGGTCCGCCGGCTTGCCGGGGACAACCGCGGGTTCGCCGAACGGTACGGGTTCCAGGTCACCAACAACCCGTCCCACCTGTTCCAGGTGCTCTACCTGTCCGTTCTGCTCGCACGGCGGGGAGACTTCCGCAAGGCGGTCGACAGCGCGCTGGCGTTGCGCGACAACGGGTGGGACAGCGCCGCGCGGATGGCCCGGTCGCTGCACGCCGACCGGGTACGCGTACTGCGTGCGGCGGGCCAGCGGGGCGACGTGAACGCGCTCGCGGACACCCTCGGCGACCTCGCCCGTGCCGTGGTGGACCGCTACCGGGGCGACCTGCGCCGGTTGCGGACGGCGGCGCACCAGGATCCGGCCCGGGAACGGCAACTGCTCGCCGGTCTGCCGGGGGTGGACGATCAGGTGATCGACCTCTTCCTGCGCGAGGCGCAGGCGGTGTGGCGCGAGGTGGCGCCGGTCGCCGATCGGCGAGCGCTCGCCGCGGCCCGTCGCCTCGGTCTCGGGCGGTCCGCCGACGACCTGGCCGGGCTTGCCGGCAGCGGTGAGTCGGAGCGGCTGGCCTGGCTGGTGGGGGCACTGGCCCGGGTGGACCTCGAGAAGCGGTACGCCGAGCTGACCGGGGTGTGACCGGCCACAATTCCGCGATTCTCACCCGTTCGGCTGACCTCATCTCGTATGATGATCGTGGCAGCGATGCCCGCCCGGTTCGGGCGAACATTCACCGCCTAGTGGTCGTGACCCGGTTCGGGTGCGTACCGACGGGGACAGGTGCTGCGTGGCGCCCCAGGTCGCGGTTCGTGACCCGGGGCGCTCGCCTTTCCACAGCCTATTTCGCCAGACCCGACGACGAACGCCAGATACGCGAAGTCCGCGTAGCAGGGCCGAAGTGGACGCGCGGCAGCCAGCAGCACACGCCAGGATCCTGACCAGGCAGGCGACCAGGAGCAGCGCGGTTCGGGTCCTTGTGCAGGGCCAACCGTGCGGTGGCCGCGGCGTCCAATCGCCACAGCCGGCGCCAGATCAGGGTCAGCCAGGCCAGCGCGGCGGTGTCCCAGCCAACCAGCGGGCCGAGCGCCGGCGATGTGAGCACTCCGACGAGCCCACCGCAGACGACCCCGACCAGCCCCATCACGGTGAGCTGGATCCCGGCCGGAGTGTGTTCGAGAGTGTGTTCGTCCGGGGTGGCGATCGGCCCCGGCACCGGGGGGCGTCAGATGCCGCGCAGGTGCTGCGACACGCGGTGGTGGCGCTTGTCCCGGGACTGCGCCGCCCGCTGGGAGCGGCCCACCTCCGGCGCGGCGTCGATGCCGGCCGACCGGGCCACCTCGGTGCCGTTGGCGTAGTCCACCGGAGGCAGTGCCCGCAGCGCCTGCAACACCTCCGGCGGCGCGCCCTCCCGCTCGGCCTCGCGGATGACGTCGTCCTTGCCCGCCGGGTAGTCCAGCGCCGACAGGTACTCAAGGACGTCCGTGTAACTCGCCATGGATCGGGCTCCTCGCGCCTCGATTGCGGTCACGACCGGCGGCGGTTACCCCGCGTACGGCCGGTCACGCGCGACCGCTACGAATTTCACGGCCGTTTCCACCGCGCGTCGGTGGGTAGGCGGCGCAAGGCGCGAGGCAGCCGTGAGGGGGTACGCCGGATGAAATACGACACCTTCGTCGACAAGGTCGCACGGCGGACCGGGGCATCCCCGGAACGGGCGGTCGAGCTGACCCGGGCCACGTTGGAGACTCTGGCGGAGCGGCTGACCGGGGGCGAGGTGCTGGACCTGGCCGCGCAGTTGCCGAAGCCTCTGCAACGAATGCTGAAGCCGCACCCCGCCACCGAGGCGGCCGACCGGTTCGGGGCGGCGGAGTTCATCGCCCGGGTGGGGCAGCGGGCCGGCGTCGACGGAAACATCGCCCGGTACGTGGTGCGCGCGGTCTTCACCACCCTGCGCGAGGCCGTCAGCGGCGGTGAGTTCGAGCACGTGGTCGTCCAGATGCCGCGCGACTACCGGGACATGGTGGAGCCGGCGCTGGCACCCGGCGCGATGCGTCGCTGAGCCCGGCACCGACCCGATCAGCTGGATCCGGCGACCGCCCCGGCGGCGCGCAGCTCGGCGATCCGCTCGGCGTCGAAGCCCGCCTCCGCGAGCAGTTCGTCGGTGTGCTCGCCGGGCTGCGGCGGCGGTCGGCGTACGGAGGTGGGAGTGGCGGAGAAGCGCGGCGCGGGGGCCGGCTGGGTGACCCCGTCGTGGTCGACGAAGACGCCCCGGGCGGCCAGGTGCGGATGCTCGGGGGCCTCCGCCCAGTCCAGCACGGGAGCGACGCAGGCGTCGGTGGCGGCGAGCAGCTCCGTCCACTCGTCCCGGGTCCGGCTACGGAACAGCCGCGCCCACGCCGCGCGTAGTGCCGGCCAGTTCGCCGGGTCGGTCCGGTCCGGGGCGTCGTCACCGTCGGCGGGGAAACCGGTGAGCCGTACCAGCTCGTCGTAGAACCGCGGCTCCAGTGCGCCCACCGCGAGGTACCGGCCGTCGGCGCACTCGTACGTGTCGTAGAAGGGCGCCCCACCGTCGAGTAGGTTCGCCCCGCGCGAGTCCTGCCACATGCCGGCCCGGCGCAGCGCGTGGATCTGCGTGGCCAGCACCGAGACGCCGTCCACAATGGCCGCGTCGACGACCTGGCCGGGGGCGCCGGCGCGCACCGCGTACAGGGCGGCGACGACGCCGAGGGCCAGCATCATTCCGCCGCCGCCGAAGTCGCCGAGCAGGTTCATCGGCGGCACGGGGCGCTCACCGGCCCGACCGATGCCGTGCAGCGCGCCGGTCAGCGCCAGGTAGTCGATGTCGTGGCCGGCGGTGCGGGCGAGCGGGCCGTCCTGACCCCAGCCGGTCATCCGCCCGTACACGAGCCCGGGGTTGACGGCGAGGCAGTCGTCGGGGCCGAGGCCGAGCCGCTCGGTCACCCCGGGCCGGAAGCCCTCGACCAGCGCGTCCGCGCCGGCGACCAGGGCCAGCACGACCTCGCGTCCCCCGGGTGACCGGAGGTCGACGGCGATCGAGCGACGGTTGCGGTTCAGCAGGTCCGCGGGGATGTCGCCGAGCCCGCCGCGGGCGGTGCGATCGACGCGGACCACGTCGGCGCCGAGGTCGGCCAGCATCATGGCGGCGAAGGGGCCGGGCCCGATGCCGGCCAGCTCGATCACCCGTACGCCGGCGAGCGGCCCCTGGTTGCTCATCGCGCCACGATAGGACGCCCAGGCGACTTGGAAAAAGAGGTGAGGTTGCCCTAACCTGGAGCGCGGCGAGGGGAGTACTTCCCACGAACCATCCCGGTCAGTACGGCGTGCCCGGGCGCGCCTCGGGTGGTTGCCCACGACGGTGGGTGAAGGAGACCTCGAACATGTCACCGTGTTCGAGGAGACCCCATGGCCGAAGTGCCGTATCTGTCCGCCGCCGCGCTGTCGACCGTCGGCACTCCCACCCTCTGGGCGACGACCATCGCCGGCGTGCTCGCCCTGCTGGCGCTGGACTTCCTGGTCACCCGCCGGCCACACGAGGTGTCGCTCCGCGAGGCGCTGGCCTGGTCGGCGTTCTACATCGCCCTGCCGCTGGCCTTCGGCGCGTGGGTCTGGTCCCGGTACGGCTCCGAGCTGGGCGTGCAGTACCTCACCGGTTACCTGGTGGAGAAGTCGCTCTCGGTCGACAACCTCTTCGTCTTCATGCTGCTGCTGGCGGCGTTCGCGGTGCCCGCCGTGCTCGCCCAGCGGGTGCTGCTCTACGGCATCGCCGGCGCGCTGGTGCTGCGCGCGGTCTTCATCGCCGTCGGCGCCGCCGCGCTGCAGACGCTTGACTTCGCCTTCCTGCTCTTCGCGGTCGTCCTGATCGCCACCGCGGCCAAACTGCTCCGCGACGCCCTCTCCGGGCACGAGCAGGAGGTCGACGTCAACACGATGCGGTCGGTCCGGCTGCTCCGCAGGGTCATGCCGGTGGTCGACGAGTACCACGGCACCAGGATGACCATCCGGGAGCAGGGCCGCCGGGCACTCACCCCGCTCGCCCTCGTGGTGGTCGCGGTGCTCGCCACCGACGTGATCTTCGCCGTCGACTCGGTGCCCGCCGTCTACGGCATCACCGAGGACCCGTACCTGGTCTTCGCCACGAACGCGTTCGCCCTGCTCGGCCTGCGGGCGCTCTACTTCGTGCTGCACGCCGCGCTGAGCCGGCTGGTGCACCTCAGCTACGGCCTGGCCGTCATCCTCGCCTTCATCGGCGTCAAGCTCGGCCTGCACTGGGCGCACGGCAGCTGGCCGGGCGTACCGCAGATCCCCACGCTCGCCTCCCTCGGCGTGATCATCGGCGTCCTCGCGGTGGTCACCCTGACCAGCCTGCGCGCCACCCGCCAGCCCGAGGCGTAAGACTTCCGGCTTCGGCGAAGGGGGCCGGGCATCGCCCCGACAGGTGGTACGACTGACGGGTGGGAATCGTGTCGCCGGGTTTCCAGGGCCGGCCCCGTTCGGCCGAGCCGGCCCTGCCGCCGGGGCAGTACCTCACCGAGGACTGGCCGGTGCTCTCCGCCGGTCCGACACCGAAGGTGCCGCTGGACACCTGGGAGTTCGTGGTCACCACCGAGACCGGCGCCGAGTACCGCTGGTCCTGGGACGAGTTGATGGGGCTGCCGCAGGAGACGCCCACCGTCGACATCCACTGCGTGACCCGCTGGTCCAAGCTCGGCACCAACTGGCAGGCCGTCTCCCTGGACACCCTGCTCGACGGCATCGACACCACCGCCCGCTACGCGCTGGCCCACTCGTACGGCGGCTACACCACCAACCTGCCGCTGGAGGACCTGCGCGGCGGACGGGCCTGGGTGGCGCACACGTACGACGGGGGTCCGCTCCCCGCCGAGCACGGCGGCCCCGCTCGGCTGCTCGTCCCGCACCTGTACTTCTGGAAGTCGGCGAAATGGGTGCGCGGCGTCCGGCTGCTCGTCGACGACCAGCCCGGCTTCTGGGAGACCGCGGGCTACCACGACTACGGCGACCCGTGGCGCGAGCAGCGCTACCAGGGCGACTGAGGTGTCCGCGCCCACCGCCGGAGGCCGGGTCGCCGCGCCGCTGACCTGGCGGGTGGCCCGTCTCGCCGAGCGCCGGATCGAGACGCCGACCGCGCAGACCCTGGTGCTGAACGTGCCCGGCTGGCCGGGGCACCTGCCCGGGCAGCACGTCGACGTCCGGCTCACCGCCGCCGACGGCTACCAGGCGGCCCGGTCGTACTCCCTCGCGGGGCCGGTCGAGGACGACCGGATCGCGCTGACCGTGCAGCGGGTGCCCGACGGGGAGGTGTCGCCGTACCTGACCGAGGTGTACGCCGAGGGCGACCCGGTGGAGGTGCGCGGGCCGGTCGGCGGCTGGTTCGTCTGGCGTACCGACGAGACAGCGCCGGTATTGCTGGTGGCCGGCGGCTCCGGCGTGGTGCCGCTGATGGCGATGGTCCGCGCCCGCCGTGCCGCCGGCAGCCGGGCACAGTTCCGGCTGATCTACTCGGTACGCGGCCCCACCGACGTCTTCTACGCCGACGAGCTGCGCCGCCGCACCCGCGACGATCAGGGCCTCGACGTGGCGTACCTCTACACCCGGCGAGCGCCGGAAGGCTGGCCCGGCGAACCGCACCGGATCGGCCTGGCCGACCTGACCGCCCACGGCTGGCCGCCCGACCTCGAACCCCTCTGCTACGTCTGCGGCCCCACCGGCTTCGTGGAGAGCGTGGCGGACCTGCTGGTGGGGCTGGGCCACCCGACCCGGCGGGTGAAGACCGAACGCTTCGGCCCCACCGGCTGAGCACCGAGGAGGACGCATGACGGACATGTCCTACGTGGACGGGAACATGCTCGACGGGCCGCTGCGGGAACTCTTCGCGGTCGACCTCAGCGCCGCCACCGGGCGGTGTGCGTCCTGCGGCGCGGTCGGCCCGATGGCCGGACTGCACGTCTACTCCCACGCCCCCGGCCTGGTCGGCCGCTGCCCGGTCTGCGGCCAGGTGATGCTGCGGCTGGTCCGCGCGCCCGACCGGGCCTGGCTGGACCTGCGTGGGACCACCTACCTGCAGGTGCCGATGCCGTTCGACCAGCCGCACCCCGGCCCGCTGTGACGGCCGCCTCGGACAGTTACCGTCCGTGCGGGACGGCAACTGTCCAAGGTCTCGTGAGGGGTGGAGGTTCGGCGGGTCAGCCCGCCGCGTCGGCCAGTCGTCGCCAGGCCAGCGCGGTGAGCAGCGCCAGCGCGCCGGCGGCCAGCCAGAACGGCGCCAGGATGTTCCCGGTCGCCTGGGCGACGAGACCGCCGGCCGCCGTGCCGACGGCGGCCCCGCCCAGGTCGGCGAGGGAGTAGACGCTGTTCACCCGGCCGCGCAGCCGGTCCGGCACGAGCCGCTGCCGCAGCGACACCACGAGCACGCCCCAGACCATGGCGTGCACCCCCCAGACGGCGAGCGCCGCCCCGGCCACCCAGACGTTCCGGGTGCTGACCAGCACGACCTGCAGCCCGATCTCGACCAGCAGCCCGACCCGGAGCAGCGCCGGGGTGCCGAACCGGGCCCGCAGCCGCGTCGCCAGGGTGCTCCCGGCGAGCCCGCCGAGGGCAGACGCGGTCAGCAGCAGGCCGTACCCGATCTCGGCGAGGCCGAGCCGCTGCCGGGCGTAGAGCACGAACGCCGCGAACGCCGCGCAGAACGCCACGTTCATCACCGCGATGCAGCCGGCGAGGGTCCGCAACACCGGGATGCCCCATAGCGCCCGTACCCCGGCGGCGATGTCCGCCCGTAGCGAGCGCTTCGGGCCGGTGTGCACCGGCTGCGGCGCCGCCGGCGGGACCGGCCGCCAGCGCACCAGCGCGAGCAGCAGCGCGGCCAGCCCGAAGGTGGCCGCGTCGAAGGCGAACGGCAGCGCCGCCGCGAGCACGAACAGGTACGCCCCGAGCGGCTTCGCGGCGAACTGGTTGCCGACCACGAAGGTGGCGAAGAGCCGGCTGTTGGCCTGCTCCAGCCGCTCGGGCGGGACCACCGACGGCAGCAGCGCCCCGGCGGCGGTGTCGGCCAGGGTCTCCCCGATGCCGGCGAGGAAGAACGCCAGGCAGATCAACGGCACGGTGGCCACCCCGGCGAGCACCGCCACGGCCAGGGCAGCGAGGACCAGGCCCCGGCCGAGGTTGACCCCGATGATCAGCCGGCGCCGGTCCAGCCGGTCGACGAGCGCCCCGCTGACCAGCGCGAACAGCAGCCAGGGCAACTGCGGGGCGAGGGCCGCGGCGGCAACGGCGGCCGGGTCCGGGGTGAGCGAGGCGACCAGCAGCGGGCCGGCGACCATGGTGACGCCGTCGCCGAGGTTGGAGACCGCGGAGGCGGTCCAGAGGCGGAGGAAATCCCGGCCGAGGCGGCCGGTGGGGACGGTGGGGGCGGTGGTCGTCATGCCGACCACCGGATATGGGTACGTGGTCCGGGCACGACGGGCTGCCCGGACGGATTCTCCGGAAACACGAGGAGCTCCCTCGGAAGCGATGCGGTGGCGTGGGTACGCCAGGAAAAAGGACCCGCGCGGGGCAGGTCACCTGATCGCTTCGCGGTGCGGGAAGGGTGTCGAGGGGGAGGCCCTCGCGGCGCCGGGCGTGGCCCGGGTCAGGACACCGTGGTCCCCAGCGGCGAAGCGGATACCAGCACCGTGCCGAGATGAGCCATCCGCATGATCGCCTCCTGTCGTTCGGGCTCACGGTAAGGGATGCCGATCCGTCGCGCGACCCCGGTTGGACAGCGGACGGGTCGGTGGCCGAGAGTGAGGCAACGTGAGATACCTGCGTACCGACGGGCGGGTCGGCATCCGCCGTCCACGACCCGGCGACGAGGCGGAGTTCATCGCCGCCGCCCGGCGCAGCCGGGACCTGCACCACCCGTGGCTGTCGGCTCCGGACGACCCCGAGCAGTTCGCGGCGTACCTGCGCAAGATCCGGCGGCGGGGCGACGCCGGCTACCTGTTCTGCGACGTGGCCACCGGCGAGATCGCCGGGTACGCCAACATCAGCGGCATCGTCATGGGCGCGCTGCGCGGCGGCTACCTGGGCTACGCCGTCTTCCTGCCGTACGCGGGCACCGGGCACGCCTCGGCCGGGGTCCGGCTGGTCATCGCGCACGCCTTCTCCGCGCTCGGGCTGCACCGGCTGGAGGCGAACATCCAGCCCGGCAACGAGCCGTCGAAGCGGTTGGCCCACCGCCTCGGCTTCCGGCTGGAGGGCTTCTCGCCGGACTACCTCTTCATCGAGGGGGCCTGGCGGGACCACGAGCGATGGGCGATCACCGCACCGGACCCCGAGGGGGCCTGACGCGCTGTGGCGGCCGCCGACCCGGCGACCGCCACCCGTACTCTCGGCTCAGCGTCCGGGGCCGCGCGCCTGCGTGCGCTGCCCGGTCAGCCGCTCCAACTTCGCCTGCTTGTGGTCCACGCGGCGGCGCTGCCTGGCGGTGAGCCGCGGGCGGCCACTCTGCCGCTGGTAGTTGGACACGCGCCGGTCGGTCGGGAGGATGCTCACAGCGGGCTCCCTTCGATGGTCTGGACGGCGAGTGGGACGTCCCGCAGCGCCGGCACCTCCTGCCGCTGTGGCTCCCGGGTAAGTGTCGCGGTGCCGCGGTCCGCGCGGACGTCCAGGTAGGGCGGGCTCTCGCCCTCGGCCTGATCGGCCATCGCGACGGCGACTCGGCCCCGGCACTGCCGGTCCGGGCGCACCTGGATGGTCTGCCCAGGCCGGACCAGGTACGAAGCCCGGTTGGCCCTTCCGCCGTCGACCGTGAACGTGTTGTGCGCGACCAGGTCGCGGGCCTCGTTGATGGAGCGGGCGAACCCGGCGCGGTGCACCAGCGCGTCCATCCGCTGCTCCAGTCGGCCGGTCAGGTTCTCGGCCGAGTCACCTGGTTGGCTGACGGCCGCCACGAGGGCCCGCGCCAGTTGCCGGTCGCGCAGCGCGTAGCGGGCGCGTACCTGGTGCCGCGCGGCGTCGTCCAACCAGGGTCCCCCCGGGGCCGGCCGTGGCCCACCGCGTACGCCCACCGGGTTGCGTTGCCGTCGCATCCGGTAGCCGTACGCGGGGTGGATCGGGAAGACGTCCTCGGGCGAGGGACGTACGGTGGTGCGGACCGCCATGTCGTTTCCCCCTTCGGCTCTCGCGGTCCCACCACCGTCCGTCGCGGCCGGGTGAGGCCGCCCCACCCGTTCCGGGTGACGAGCCCGGCCAGCTTCACATCAGTGACTTTTACCCCGGACCCGCATCTGGGCCGCCCCGTTCTCGGCGACGTCGCTGACGAAGCGGGCGAGCTGGCGGGACGGCGGGTCGTTCTCGCCACCGACGGACTGCCGGGTGCTCGCCTCGGCCGCCGGGGCCCTGGCCTTCGCTGCCTGGGCGGTCATCTGGGCCAACGACAACGGATACGCCTGATCAGGGGGCTGGACTCAGTGACCACAGCAGAGGCCCGACGTAAGGCGTTGATCGACCGTCAGCTCAAGGCTCCACCGCTCAGGAACAGTGGGTGGCCGCGAACGTGGCACTCGGGATCAAGGTGAAGCGCAGGCAGCCCGCATAGCAGAAGCTCCCAGCATCGCGCTGGGGGCTTCTTGCGCTTACGGGCCGGCTACCGCCACCCGATCTCGATCAGATCCTTGTTGAACTCCCTGCCTGCCGGCCGGACCATCCGGCCCTGCTTCTCGTTCCACACGGGCTCGATCGGCAGGATGATCACCGCCTCCACGTACCGCTCGATGAAGGCCCGCTTCTCGTGCACCGTGGCCCTGTCCCAGTGCTTACGCACGTCGTCGGCCTGGTCCGCAGACACCGCCTGGCGCTCGACCATCGACTGCGCCGCCAGCAGCTCGTCGCGTTCCTTGATCAGCTCGGCGCGCATGGCGAAGTAGTCCGTCCCCGGTAGCCTCTGGCTCCTGTCCGGGTGCTTCCACTGCGCCCATAGCTCCTGAAGCAACTCCTCGATATCGCTCAGCCGCTCCTTGTCCGACTCGTCCGGCTCTGCCGCTGGCTCCCCGACCTCGGACAGCTTGTCGTGGTGCTCGAACACGAGGTCGCGGATCAGGTCGTCGACCTTGGCCATGCTCCGGCTGTTGCCTCCGCAGCCACCGTCGAGCGAGCCATCGCAGGTGTACCGGGAGTACGGCGTGCCTCGGATCTTGCTGGTGGCTCCGGTCATGCGGGGGTGGTGCTGGCACTTGCCGCACCGGACCAGACCGGAGAGCAGGTACTTGCGGTTGCCTCCCACCTCGTAGTCCATCGCCGGCTTCGCGGATTCGCCGATCCGAGCGATCAGCGCGTTCCACTGCTTCCGCTCGATGATCGACTCCCACTGGCCGACAACCTCGGTGCCGTCCGGCTTGCGGACGATCTCCCAGTGGTCGCTGACCCGGCCTACCGCGTCCGGCGTACGCACCATCCGCGCCCGCAGCCCGCAGAGCCGGGGGTTGCGCAGCATCGACAGGAACGGCGACCACTTCCAGGTGTTGCCGCGTGGAGTGAGCACGCCCCGGTTGTGCCAGTCGTGCATGATCCCGGTCGGCGTGACGCCGGCCAGGATTTTGTCGACGGCGTTGCGGATCTCCTCGGCCTCGGTCTGGTTGAGCGTGCGCTTGTCGGCCATCCAGCCGAAGGGACGGTGCGCACCCACAGGGATGCCCGCCGCGGCCAACTCCTGGTGCTTGCGCTTGTTCCGCCGCGAGGTGTCGGCGCTGGACTTGTTCGCCATTGCCACCATGACCCGCGCCATCGCCCGGCCGTCGTCGTTGTTGAGTTCGAGCGAGCCGCTGGCCCCCTCGAATCGGCGCTTGTAGTACTCGGCCAGCTCGATCGCGTCTTCGAGGTCCCGAGGATCGCGGGCAAGGCGGTCCATGTTGTAGACGACCGCTCCCTGCTGCGCGCCGCTACGCAGGGCCGATAGCATCTTCTGCCAGCGAGGGCGGATCACCCGCCACACGTAGTACCGGTTGCCTTCGGGGTCGACCATGGTGAGGCGCTTCTTCTTGAACGCCGAGGTGTCGTTCTCGACGTAGAAGGTGATCTGGGTAGCACCTCGCAGGAGAGCGTGCCCTACCGTGTCGTCACCCTGCCGGCGTACGCCGCCCTCATCCTCGTTGCGGTCGTCCGAGATCCGCAGGTAGATGGCGACATCCATCCCCGCGAACATCTGCGCGTGGGAAGGCAGCAGCTTGATGCCCAGTTGTTTGCGGGCCAGATCGCCTGGGACGGTGACCCGATCGAGGTCCTCCGTGCTCTTGAGGAGAGTCGGGAGATCGAACACCCGTTCCTCCCGGGTAACGGCGCGAAGACGATGGTGGCCTCGGTGCGCCGGGTTGCCATCACCCGGGCAGCTCCATGATCACCTCCACGCCGGAGGTGTCGTCGGTGCCGGGGGCGTCGCTCACCGCGTCCACGTGGCGGCGGTGGCCGCGGCGGAGGCGGTCAGGAACGTGCCCCAGGTCGACCTCGTGGGACGCCCGCGTCCGGGGTGACTGTTCATCGCCGCATCGCCCCCGTCAGTAATTACCTCTGCCTATCTTCATACGACGGAAGCGGTCCGCCCCCGACCCTACGTTTGTCGGCCGTGTCGACGGGAAGGGCAGCGGGCATGACGAAACCTCGTGTGGTGATCGTGGGGGCCGGGTTCGCCGGATACCACGCGGCGAAGACGTTGAGCCGGCTGGCCGCCGAGCGGGCCGAGATCGTCCTGTTGAACACGACCGACTACTTCCTCTACCTGCCGTTGCTGCCCGAGGTCGCCGCCGGGGTGGTCGAGCCGACCCGGATCGCTGTGCCGCTCGCCGGCACCCTCGACGGGGTCCGGGTGGTGATCGGCGAGGCGGATCGGGTGGACCTGCAGAACCGCTGGGTCGGCTACCGCTCGCCGGAGGGCGACCACGGCCAGCTCGCGTACGACCGGCTGGTGCTCTCCGTCGGCAGCGTCAACAAGCTGCTGCCCATCCCCGGCGTGACCGAGTACGCACACGGCTTCCGCGGCCTGCCCGAGGCGCTCTATCTGCACGACCACGTGGTCCGCCAGATCGAGATGGCGGAGCTGACGGAGGACCCGGCCGAGCAGCGGGCCCGCACCACCTTCGTGGTGGTGGGCGCCGGCTACACCGGCACCGAGGTCGCCGCGCACGGGCAGCTCTTCACCGACCGCCTCATCGCCCAGCGACCCCACCTGAAGGCCCGCCCGCGCTGGATGCTGCTCGACGTGGCCCCCCGGGTGCTGCCCGAGCTGGACCAGCGGATGTCGGTCAGCGCCGACCGGGTGCTCCGCCGGCGCGGGGTGGACGTACGGATGGGCACCTCGGTCTCCGAGGCCACCCCGGACGGCGTCATGCTCACCGACGGCGAGTACGTCCCGACGTGCAGCCTGGTCTGGTGCGTCGGGGTACGCCCCGACCCGTTCGTCGCCGAGCTGGGGCTGCGTACCGAGCGGGGGCGTCTGGTGGTCGACGAGTACCTCACCGTCCCCGGCTACCCGGAGGTGTACGCGTGCGGCGACGCGGCGGCGGTGCCCGATCTGAGCCGCCCCGGGCAGATCTGCGCGATGACCGCGCAGCACGCGCAGCGCCAGGGCAAGCTCGCGGCGCGCAACATCGCCGCCTCGTACGGGCAGGGCACGCGGAAGGCGTACAAACACTACGACCTGGGCTGGGTGGTCGACCTGGGCGGCAAGCAGGCCGCGGCCAACCCGCTGAAGGTGTCGATGTCCGGCCTGCCGGCGAAGACGGTCACCCGCGGCTACCACCTGTTCGCCATGCCGGGGAACCGGGCCCGGGTGGGCGCCGACTGGCTGCTCGACGCGACCCGGCCCCGCCCGTCGGTGCGGCTCGGCCTGGTGCCGGCGAACGCCGTACCGCTGGAGAGCGAGTCGCCCGAGGTGGTGCACGGCCGCTGACGGGCGCAGCCGGTAGCTGTCGCGCGACGGTGGCCGGCCGGCCACCGAGGCGGATCAGCTTCATCATCGGGCAGGGCCGGCGCCCCGGCGATGATCGCGAGGCCGCCGGCGGGTTCAGCCGACGGCCAGGGCGGCGTCGGTGGCCGGGCGGGCGCCGGCGACGAACGTGTCCAGAGTCGCCCGGTGCAGCACGCCGCCGGGCACCGGGTCCCGAGCGGCGCGGGCGACGAGCCGGCGTACCGGCAGCCGGTCCGGGTGGCGGGCGGCGGCGAGCACCAGGTTGCCGTAACGCCGGCCGCGCAGCATGCGCCGGTCGGCGATCAGGCAGACGTCGGCGAAGACGGCGCGCAGCGTGGCCACCTGGGTACGGCAGAAGACCAGCGGCGGCAGGTCGGTCACGTTGACCAGGTAGACGCCGTCCGGTCGCAACACCCGGGCCACCTCGGTGACGAACTCGACGCTGACCACGTGCCGGGGCATCCGGGCCGCCCGGTAGACGTCGGCGAGCACCAGGTCGTACGCGTCGGACGGCGCGGTGGTCACCGCGTCACGGGCATCGCCGATCTCCACGGCCACCTCGGCGGGCGCCGGCGGCAGCTCCCGGCGGACCAGCTCGACCACCGCGGGATCCCGCTCGACCACCCGCTGCGGGGAGCCGGGCCGGGTGGCGGCCAGCCAGCGCGGCAGGGTGAGCGCCCCACCGCCCAGGTGCAGGGCGGTCAGCGGCCGGCCCGGCGGCGCGGCCAGGTCGATCACGGCGGCCATCCGGCGGACGTACTCGAAATGCAGGTGGCGCGGGTCGGCCACGTCCACGTAGGACTGCTCGACCCCGGCGGCGAGCAACGTCCGCCCGGTCGGCCGCCCCGGGTCCACGACGATCTCCAGGCTCTCGGCGCTCCCCACGGCGGGCAACGGTACCGCCCGGACCGGCGGGCGTGACGCCCGCCGGTCCGGGGCGGCTCAGCCGGCGTTCATGCCGGCACCCGCCTCGTCGATGGCGTCGTCGACCCGCAGGGCCAGGTCCACGTCCTGCGCCGTCACTCCGTCGACCTGCCGGGTGCGTACGGTGATCACCGCGCTGTCCGGTTCGGGCCGGCCGATCTGCGGGCCGCGCCCGGTCTCGACCCGGAGCAGGTCGAGCTGGTCGAGCACCCGGTCCAGGTTGTCGGCCGGCAGCTCGATGGTGCGTACCAGTGACTGCCGGTCGCTGGACCAGTACCGCAGCCGAGCGAGCGCGTCGCGCAGCTCCTGGTCGTTCAGCGGCGACGTGGCGGACGTCGGCCCCACCAGGCCACCGCCGGGCGACGGCGGTGCCAGCAGGTCCCGCAGCCCGTCCGGTACGCGCAGCGACTCGACCAGGTCAGCGTCGGCGTCGGCCAACGCGGCCAGGGTCGCCTCCGCCTGGTAGCGCGCCTGCTCCGGGGTGAGGCGGCTGCGGCGGCCCACCTCGGCCAGAAAACCGGGCAGGTCTTGGTGCCGTCCGACGCCCTCCACCGGCACCACGTCGTGCAGCTTCAGCGGCACCGCCCGGAGCAGCTGTTCCCGCTCGGCCTCGCCCAGCGCGTAGGCGAGCGCGAGCACCGTCGCCTCCGCCGCCACCTTCGCGGTCGAGAAGTCCACCCCGGCACGCCGGCTGACGTCGTCGACGAGATCCCGGTAGCCCAGCGTGGTCACTCGTGCGGCGCCCGGTGCCTGGTCCGGGCGGGGCCGGGGACGTTCGGGGATACCGGCCGGTGGCGGTGCGGGACCGCCCCGCGTGGTGTTGGGCTTGTGTCGCCCGGCTGGTGGCGGGCCAAACCGTTCCCGCTGGTCCAGCGAGGTGACCTGCTTGGACGCGCTCAGGCTGGCGCCGGTCTGGCTCGGCCGCCGACCGCGTTCCCGTGCCTCCCGGGCCAGGGCCCGGCGGCGCTGGTTGTCGCCCTCCATCTGCTTGCGCATCGTCGCACCTCGTTCCTCGTTGGTTCCGCCTTCGCGGGTGGCCTTCCCGGCGCAGGCCGGAAGGAAACGGGTGCCGTCGGGGGGGCCGGCGGGCTTCATCCGTCGGGGGTGAGGGCCGCTCACCCGCCGGTGTTCCATGATCGGGGTGGACCGGAAGACTTCCGATGCACGCGGAAGGGAAGGTCGTCATGAAGAGGATCATCGAGATCGTCCCCGCCCGCCCCGGCTGGTACGCGCGGTGGCAGGTCACGCCGGAGGCCACGCGCTGCTACCCGGTAACGCTGTGGGCGCTGCTCGAGGAGGCCGACGGCACCGGCCGCGAGGTGGTCGGCGTCGACTGTGTGGGGCAGTGGCCCGGAGCGGACGACAACGAGGTCGGTGGTGACTTCGTTCGCTATCTCTTCCAGACGCCCGATTCCGGTGCGCCGGAGGACGCCGAGTCGCCCACCGTCGCGGAGTTGCGCGAGTCGGGGCCGCGCCTGCAGCCCGTCCCGGCCACCTGAGCCATCCTCCCCGGGCCCCCGACCCCTGGTCCCAGGGTCGGGGGCCATCCCCTGTCCGATCCTTCTGCGCCTCGGCCGGCCCTCCGCCACGCGGATGCTGAATTTTTTCCGGGAACCGCCACGGCCGACGCCGCCACCCAGCAACATCGGCAGGTGGGGAAGTAACACCAGCTGCCTGGGGGGCGACAGATGAGGTTCTCCGTCGTTGAGACCGGTTACGACCAGCGGCAGGTGGACTCCTGCCTGGACGAGCTGGGAATCCGGTTGGTCCGGCTCGCCGCGCGCGCGGAGAGCGCCGGCGCCGGCCGCGAGTGGGACCGGATCCGGCAGGAGGCGACCCACCTCTGCGACCTGCTGCACCGGCGCACCGTGCCGGGCGAGGACGCGGCGACGGTGCGGGCCGGTGCGGTCCTCGTGGAGCGGGAGGCAGCCGAGCTGCTGGCCCGCGCGCGCGGCGAACTGGAGGCCGCTCGCGAGGAGGCCCGCCAGGTCCGCGAGCAGGCGTACGCGGAGGCGCTGCGCACGCGCCGCGACGTCGAGGCGGCCCTGCTGGCCCGGCGGCGGCGGGAGGCCCGGGTGGACGAGATCCTGTCCGGCGTACGCGGCGACGTGGTGCCGCCGGACACCCCGACTGCCGCGGCCGGGGTGCCGGCAACCCGGGTGGCCACCGGCGCTCCCGGCGATCCCGCGACCGGGCCCACCGAGCGCAGCGCCGCCTGAGTTTCGGCTCAGACCAGTGCGGCGACCACCGTGGTGGCGCGCTGCTCGTGCTGGGCGTACGCGTCGGGGTAGGCGGAGACCTGCACCGCCTGGGCCGCCTCGGTGAGGCTGAGTTCCGCCCAGCCCGGCACCTCGGCGAGCGCCGTGAAGAAGGCGCGGGCCGCGTACGCCGGCCGCATCAGCTCGGCGACCGTGCCCCAGCCGCTGCTGGGTCGCTGCTGGAACAGCCCGACCGAGTCGTGGTCGGAGCCGCTGCCCTGGTGCGGGTAGTCGTAGGACTCCGGCAGCACGTCGCTGGCCAGGTTGTACAGGTTGCTCTCCTGCATGGCCGTGGCGACGGCCACGACGAGGGCACGACGCGGCATCCGCATGGCCCGCCCGACGTCGACGATCACCTTGGCGTTGTCCATCTGCCGTTGGTCGAGGCCGGCGACCGGACGGGGGCGCTTCGGCCGGGCGGGCTTCTTCGGCGCCTGCTTGGTGGGCTTCGGGCGCGGGGTGGCCGCCGGGACCGGGGTGACCGGCACGGCCACCGGCGGCGCGGTGCGGACGAAGTCCCGGGAGGCGTGCTGCTCCGCGCCGGCGCGGTCGGCCAGCACCGAGCGGACCGGCTCCTGGCGCGGCCCGGCGTCCCGGGTGCCGACGAAGCCGACGAAGCCGACGAGGCTGAGGCAGCAGATCACCCCGAGCGCGAGAGCGACCCGGGCGGGGGTCGACCTGAGCGGGCCACGGCGAGGCCGTGCGACCCGGTGCCGTCCGGTCCTCCGTTCGGCCCATGCTCGGTCGGCCGTCAGGCCACAGACACACGTCTCGGTCAGGTTCTGCTGCGGGGGGTCGTCGGGGTGCACCCGGAGAGGCTAGAAAGCTGCGCGCCGTCTGCCAGCAGCCTGGCTGGTGGCATTCGCCACAATTTGCCATGATCCGCACCGGCATTACGCTCGGTAATTCATGAAAGGTGTCATCCTGCCTCTTCGTATTTGCCGGTAATAACCGAAAAAGCAGGACGAAATACGCGGTTGATCATCCTTGCGATGGCTCGCCCGCGCCTCCTCCGTTCGGCCGATGCGCACCCCAGCCACCTGCGACAACGCGCTCGGCCGGTGGGGCCATCCGGATCGCGGGCCCAGTGTGCCGGGATCCCGGCCACCCGCGGCAGTCCGGCTCGGTACGATGCGGACGGTGACGGAGCAGATGGTCGATGAGCGCGCCGCCGGCGATCCGGCCGGTCGCCAGGGCCGGCGGGGGCTGGTGATCAGCATCTCCGCCGTCCTGCTGGCCGGGCTGCTCGCCGGCCACCGGGCGGTGCCCAACGTCCACGGCCTGGGCAGCCTCGTCGACAGCGCCGTCCCGCTGCTCGGGCTGGGCGTACCCCTGCTCGGGCTCGCGGCCCTGCTACGCCGCTCCCGGCGGGCGCTGCTGGCGGTGCTCGTCCCGGCGGTCGTCTGGGCCGTGCTCTTCGGGCGCGTCTGGCTGCCGCCGGCGGCCGGCGCCGGGTCAGCCTCGCTCCGCGTGGCCAGCCAGAACCTGCGCTCCGGGAATCTCGACCAGGCCGCCACCGCCGGCGCGCTCGCCGCTGCCCGAGTGGACCTGATCGGGCTGCAGGAGGTCGACGACGACCGGGTCGACGCGGCACTGCGGCAGCGGTATCCGCACCGGGCCGCGGTGTCGACGGTCGCGCTGTGGAGCCGGTGGCCGATCCGCGACTCGGTCGGCGTGGACACCGGACTCGGCTGGGACCGGGCGCTGCGGGCGGTGGTCGCGGCCCCGCAGGGTGACCTGGTGGTGTACGTGGTCCACCTGGGCTCCGCCCGCGCCGGGCACACCGCCACCCGCGACGAGACCCTCGCCGCGCTGGCCGCCACCGTGCGGGCCGACCAGGCACCCCGGCTGGTGGTACTCGGAGACCTCAACACCGCCACCACCGACCGGGTGTTCGTCCCGCTCACCCGGCTGCTGCACGACGCGCAGGCCGACGCCGGTCGAGGCTTTGGCTTCACCTGGCCGGCGGAACTGCCGGTGACCCGCCCGGACCACGTGCTCTACCGGGGACTCACCCCCACCACGGCGGGGGTCCTGCACACCCCGGACAGCGACCACCGGGCGGTGACCGCCGGTTTCCGCTGGTGAGGGTCAGCGCCGGCCGTTGTCGGCGGGAGTGACGGTCAACCGGTGCCGGCTGGTGTCGCCGCTGGAGAACGGCCAGAGCCGGTCGGCGCACACGGCCAGGTCGGCCAACTGCTCACGGGTCAGCCCGGCGGAGGAGATCTCGGCGCGCACGTCCGCCCGGTACCGGCCGTCGTCGTCGCGGCCGAGCTTCGCCTCCGCGGTCACCTCGACGGTGTGCGCCTCGTCGGTGATCTCGGCGGCGGCCTCCACTGCCGCGTGGTGCAGGCAGGAGGCGAACGCCGCGGCCAGCAGCTGCTCGGGCGTCAGGCCGGTGCAGTGCGGCGCCAGCGGGGACGCCAGGGCTGTGGAGAGCCCGCCGTCCTCGGTGCTTACGTGACCCCCCGCAGCGGTCGCCGTGGCCTTCTCGGGCAGCCAGGAACTCGGATTCGGCATCGCGTTCCTCCCGTCACTCACCCGCCCGGCTACCCGGCCCCCGCACCGCGAAACCGGGCCCGCTCCGGCGGCGCTGCGAGTCGCGGTGCCGCGCCCCGAGCAGGGCAGACCGCCGGGGTTTCCCGGTGCGGGGGCGGTTGGCGCAAGGTAGCTTCCCGGGCAGGGCGCCGTGACGCGGCGTGCCACGGAGAAGCGGAGGGGGCGGGGTGGCTCTGGTGCGCGTACGGTTCGTCGGCGGGCCGGCCGACGACCTGGTCCGGGACCTGCCGGCCGACCCGGACGGGGCACCGCCGCAGCGGTGGATCCTGCGCCACCCGGACCGCCCGACCGCCGGCGGCGAAGCCGACCACCTCTACGAACGGGACCGCCGCGACGGCTGGGGCACCTGGACCATGCGGTACGTGCGTACCGAACCGTTCGGCGTCACCGAGTGAGCGTGGGTTACAGCGTGTCTCATCTCCCACCCGGATGCTTGCCCGACCTGCCTTGGTGGTCTTGCAGCGGATCCGATACGACGGCCGGGTGCGGGACTTGCGTTTGAATGTCGGGAACCCCACCCGGCGGCCCGACCGTTTCCCCCGCCGGGACTCGGCCCAGGCGCTCAGGCCACGACCCAGGTCGACAGCGGCTTCCTCACACACCTGCTGACACACCTGCGCCCGTCACGACAACCCCGTCACCACGACCTCGACCGAGCCGGCCGCATCGACCACGAACCGGCGACCCGCCGCAGCCGAACACTTCCACGAGTTGAACGCGTTGATCAGGTCGAAACCCGACCACGGCACCACCACCGACCCACCCCGACGCTTCACATCCAGGGCTTCCTTCACCAGAGCCAGGCACTGATTGAACGCGAACCGCGACGCCCCCGCATGACGAGCCAACACCACCACCTGCAACGGCGACGCGTCGACCGTGAACCGAAACGCGGTAAACCTCCCCACAACCCACACCATGCCCGCCACCTACGACACTTCCGAAACACGGCGTAGGCCGCCGGGTGCGCCGCCCGCCCGCCCGGGCCGTACAGCTGGTACACAGACTCGGGACAGGTCCGGCACAGCGGACACGCCCACGATGGGGGTATGGCCATGGAGGGGCAGACCGCGCAGGGCCGGATCGAGCTGCGTCGACCGGACGGTGAACCGGTCCGCGTACTGGTGGTGGACGACGAGCCGACGCTCACCGACCTGCTCTCGATGGCCCTGCGCTACGAGGGCTGGCAGGTGACCACCGCCGGCAACGGGACGGCCGCGATCAGCAGCGCCCGCCAGTTCAGGCCGGACGCGGTGGTGCTCGACGTCATGCTGCCCGACCTCGACGGGTTCCAGGTGCTGCGGCGGCTGCGTGAGGAGACCCCCACTGTGCCGGTGCTTTTCCTGACCGCACGGGACGCGGTGGAGGAGCGGATCGCCGGGCTCACCGTCGGCGGCGACGACTACGTCACCAAGCCGTTCAGCCTGGAGGAGGTGATCGCCCGGCTGCGCGCCCTGTTGCGCCGTTCCGGGTTCGCGGTCGCCCACGAGGACGCCGTACTCGCCGTCGGCGACCTCACCCTCGACGAGGACAGCCATGAGGTACGCCGCGGCGGCGACCTGATCACCCTCACCGCCACCGAGTTCGAGCTGCTGCGCTTCCTCATGCGTAACCCGCGCCGGGTGCTGAGCAAGGCGCAGATCCTCGACCGGGTCTGGAACTACGACTTCGGCGGCCAGGCCAACGTGGTCGAGCTGTACATCTCGTACCTCCGCAAGAAGATCGACGCCGGCCGCGAGCCGATGATCCACACGTTGCGAGGCGCCGGGTATGTCCTCAAGCCCGCGGAGTGACCGGGGCGGGCGGCTGCGCGTTTGGTTGGCCGGCTGGTCGCTGCGCCGCCGCCTGGTGCTCTCCGTGGTGGCGCTGCTGGCCCTGGTCAGCATCGGCATCGGCGGCCTCACCACGGTGGCGCTGCGGCACTTCCTGATCGCCCAGGTCGACAGCCAGCTCAGCATGGGCGACCGCCGCCCCGGCGACGTGCCGTCCTGGTTCCGCCAGTCCGGCGAGCAACGGTGGCCGGGCCCGGCCCCCGAGCCGCCGTCCCCCGAGCCGCCGTCCCCCGAGCCGCCGCGCGGCTTCCCGCCGGGCTCGATCGCGGTGCGCGTCGCCGACGGCAGCACGCAGGCGACGACTCGGGCCGAGGGCGGCGGCCTCGAGCAGGTGCCCGCCGCTCAGGTCGCCCCGCTGGCCGCGCTCCCCACGGACGGCCGGCCGCACACCGTCGACCTCGACGGCCGGGGCGACTACCGCGCGGTGGCCCGGCAGTTGCCCGACGGCGACCGGTTGGCCGTGGCCATCCCGCTCTCCGTGGTGGAGGAGACGGTCATGTGGATGGTGGTCGCCCAGGCGGGCGTGGTCACCGCCGGGCTGCTCATCGCCGGCAGCCTCGGTGCGCTGATCGTCCGGGCCGCCCTGCGCCCGCTGAACCGGGTCGCCGCCACCGCCGGCCGGGTCACCGAACTGCCGCTGGACCGCGGCGAGGTGGCGCTGTCGGTCCGGGTGCCGGCGACTGACACCGACCCGCGTACCGAGGTGGGGCGGGTCGGTGGCGCCCTCAACCGGATGCTCGGCCACGTCGCCGCCGCGCTCGCCGCCCGGCAGGCCAACGAGATCCGGGTACGCCAGTTCGTCGCCGACGCCAGCCACGAGCTGCGTACCCCCCTGGCGGCGATCCGGGGCTACGCGGAGGTGGCCCGGCGCGGCCGGGACGAGGTGCCGCCGGACGTGGCGCACGCGTTGCGTCGGGTGGAGTCGGAGAGCACCCGGATGACCAGCCTCGTCGACGACCTGCTGCTGCTCGCCCGCCTCGACTCCGGCCGGCCCCTCGCGGCCGAGCCGGTGGACCTCACCGCCCTGGTCGTGAACGCGGTCAGCGACGCGCACGTGGCCGGTCCCGACCACCGCTGGGAGCTCGACCTGCCCGACGAGCCGATCGGCGTCACCGGCGACGGCCACCGGCTGCACCAGGTGGTGGCGAACCTGCTCGCCAACGCCCGGGTGCACACGCCGCCGGGCACCACCGTCACCATCCGGCTCACCGCCGTGTCCGGAGGTGTCGAGCTGAGCGTGACGGACGACGGTCCCGGTATCCCCGCCGACCTCCAGCCGGAGGTCTTCGAGCGCTTCGCCCGCGGCGACAGCTCCCGTTCCCGTGCGAACGGCAGCACCGGCCTCGGCCTGGCCATCGTGGCCGCCGTGGTGGAGGCGCACCACGGACGGCTCGAGGTGTCCAGCCGTCCCGGCCGCACGGTCTTCACGGTGCTGCTGCCGGAATCCCCAGGCCCGCCTGAACCGCCGTGTCGATCATGAGTTTGTTGTCGAGCCGCCCGGCGTGTCACGACAACAACTTCATCGTCAGTGGTTCCGGTGGGTGGCGTGGCAGGGTACCGGAATGTATCGGGAACGGGCGGCGGCGGGGGTCCGTGGGGCGGTGGTCTGGCACAGCGTCGCGGCCGGTGGGGCGCCCGCCCGGGTGTTGCCGGACGGGTGCCTGGACCTGCTCTGGTCAAGCCGGGCAGGCCTGCTGGTCGCGGGTCCGGACCGGGCCGCCCACCTCTCCGTCAGCGCGCCCGGCGAGCGGTGGGTCGGGCTGCGCCTGCCACCCGGCACCGGTCCCGCCGTCTTCGGTGTCCCCGCCGAGGAGTTGCGGGACCGACGAGTCCCGCTGGCCGACCTGTGGGGGCGGCCGGCCGTCGAGCTGGCCGAACGGTTGGGGGTAGCCGCCGAGGCCGGCCGTCCACGGCAGACCGTTGGCGCGGCGCTTCCGGCGGTCCCCGGTCATGCCGGGTCACCCACCGGGCAGTTCCACGCCGCGCCGGGCGCCGTCGGGGTCCTCAACTGGCCGGGCGAGGCCGCGCCGGTCGCCGCCGTGCTGGAGGCGGTCGCGGTGGCGCGGCTGCGGGCCGCCGGCGGTCCCGATCCGGTCGGCGCGCGGGTCGCCGCCCGGCTGGCGGCCGGCGTCACCGTGGCCGCCACCGCCGCCGAGGTCGGCCTCGGCGCGCGGGCGCTGCACCGGCGCAGCCACGCCCTCTTCGGGTACGGCCCGAAGACCCTCGCCCGCATCCTGCGGATGCGCCGGGCCCTCGACCTGGCCCGCTCCGGCACCCCGCTGGCCGAGGTCGCCGCGCTGGCCGGGTACGCCGACCAGGCCCACTTCACCCGGGAGGTCAAGGAGTTGGCCGGGGTGCCCCCGACCCACCTGCTGCCGGCCCGCCGCGCCTGACCGGCCCGCCCCCCGGCATTGGCATGGAGGTGTTAGTTAGGAGGGGGCCCCTGTTATGCACCAGGCGTTAACAGGGGCCCCCTCCTTGCAACTCAGCCGGCGGGGGTGGGGAGCGGGGCGAACAGGTCGACGGCGTTGCCGTCCGGGTCGTGCAGGACGGCGTAGCGCTGGCCCCAGAAGGCGTCCCAGGGCGGCAGGTGGCCGTGGTGACCGACGTCGGTCAGCTCGGCGTACCAGCGGTCGACCTCGCCCGCGTCGGCGCAGCGGAAGGCGAGGCTGGTCCGGGGGCTGCCGGTGGGTGGGGTGTAGCCGGGGTCGAAGCCGCGGATCGTCTCCGCCGTGTCCCAGGCCAGCCGGACGCCGTTGGCCAGGGTCACCTCCACGTGCGGCTCGCGTTCCGCACCGGCGGGGACCGCCAGGCCCAGCCGGCGATAGAAGTCCAGGGTGCGGCCCATGTCGGTGACGACCATGCCGATGAGATCGAAGTGCGGTGTCATGCCGGGAACGGTAGGGGCAGGCGGGGCAGGGTGTCTTGAACGGAACGGACGGGGGTGCAGTGACCCGTGCGGCCTCCGCGCCCGGCCTCGACAGCGTACGGTGGAGGACAAGTCCGGCTTAGGGGTATGAAGGTGAACATATCGGGCCGGCCTCCATCAACGGCGAGGAAGGGAGCAGCCGTGACGCACCTGGCCTACCTGGACGCGGGATCGGGCAGCCTCATCGTGCAGGCGGTGGTCGGCGGGGTGGCCGGAGCGGCGGTGGCCGCCAAGCTCTACTGGCGACGGTTGGTGGCCCGGTTCCGCCGGCAGCCCACCGACCAGGGCTGACCGGCGTGGCGGTCTCCGACGCCGGCGCCTGGGTGGAGCCAGGCTCGTTCCGCGATCCGGGCAACCGGGTCTTCCACCGCCACGGCGAGGTGCTGCGCGGCCTCGACGAGCGGTCCGCCCGCGACTGGCGGGCCCTCGCCGCCAGCGACTTCTTCCGGGACCTGCGCGCCGCCGGCAAGGTGTGCGGCACCGAGGAACTCGTCCCGACCCCGGTCGACGTGCCCTGGGCCGCGGTGCTGCGGCACGAGCGCATCCCGTTCGTATCGCACCCGTACGAGTGGTCGTACGGGATGCTGCGCGATGCCGCCCTGCTGCACCTGGAGATCCTGCGGTCGGCGCTGGCCGCGGGCTTCACCATCAAGGACGGCTCGGCGTACAACCTCCAGTGGCGGGGCGCGCTGCCGGTCTTCATCGACATCGGCTCGTTCGAGCCGGCCCGCGACGGGGAGCCCTGGGCCGGGTACCGGCAGTTCTGCCAGACCCTGCTCTATCCGCTGCTGCTCCAGGCCCACCTCGGGCTGGACTTTCAGCCCTGGCTGCGGGCCCGGATCGACGGCATCGAGCCGGACCAGATGCGCCGCCTCTTCGCCGGCACGCGCCGGCTGCGCGCCGGGGTGCTCACCCACGTCCACCTGCACGGCGCGCTGCAGGCCCGCCACGCGCACGCCAGCACCAGCGACGTTCGGGCCCAACTGCGGGAGGCCGGCTACTCCCGCGAGCTTGTCCTGGCGACCGTACGCGGCCTCGAGAAGCTGGTCCGCCGGTTGGCCGTCATGCCGGGGGAGAGCCACTGGTCGGACTACCAGCGCACCTGCGCGTACTCGGTGCCCGACCGGCAGGCGAAAGAGGGCTTCGTCGACCGGGCGGCGGCGGTGACCGTGCCGGGGCTGGCACTCGACCTGGGCGCCAACGACGGCCGGTACGCCCGGATCGCCGCCCGACACGCCGAGTACGTGGTCGCGGTCGAGCAGGACCCGACGGTGGCCGACGTGCTCTACCGCGCGCTGCGGGACGAGGGGGAGCGGCGGATCCTGCCGCTGGTGATGGACCTGGCCGACCCTTCTCCGGGCGGGGGCTGGCGGGGCGTCGAGCGGGCCGCCTTCGCCGACCGGGCGCGGGGCGACCTCGTCCTCGCCCTGGCGCTGGTGCACCACCTGGCAATCGGCCGGAACGTGCCGCTGGCCGAGGTGCTGGACCAGTTCGCCGGGCTGGCGACGCCGGGCGGCACGCTGGTCGTGGAGTTCGTCCACCCCGAGGACCCGATGGCCCGGCGGCTGCTGGCCAACAAGCCGGACGGGCTCTTCCCGGACTACCGGCGCGAGGCGTTCGAGGGGCTGCTCGCGGCGCGCGGCCGGATCGTCCGCCGGGTCGAGTTGCCGTCCGGCACGCGGACGCTCTACCAGGTGGTGACAGGTGGCTGAGCAGACTCTGGCACCCCCCGAGGCACCCCCGGTCGCACCGGCGTCGACCGGCCGCCGGAGCGGCTGGCGGAACGAGCTGGGCCGGCTGCTGGAAGTGGTGGCGCTGGTCGGGCTGGTGATCACCCAGCCGCTGCTGGACGTGCTGGGTCACAGCCCGGACTTCTTCCTGTTCCACCGCGCCTCCCCGGCCGACGTGCTGCTCCTGGTGGCCCTGATCGCCGTCGTGCCGACCGTGCCGTTCGCCCTGCTCGGCGCGGTCAGCCTGGTGGTCGGGCGGATCGCCCGGGCGGCCGTGCACACCCTCGTGGTGGGGCTGCTGCTGGCTGCCCTGGCCGTCCAGGTGGGGCGGCACACCACCCCGCTGCGGGGCGTACCGCTGCTGTTGGCGGCGGGCGTGGTCGGCGTCGGTGCGGCGGTCGCGCACCGACGGTGGCGGGCCCTGGGGCGGGCGCTGCGGGTGGCCGCGGCCGGGCCGGTGGTCTTCGTCAGCCTCTTCCTCTTCGCCTCGCCGGCCTCGGCGGTGGTGCTGCCCCGGGGCCACGCCGGGGCCGCCGGGTTGGCCGGCGCGGGCGCCCACCCGCCGGTGGTCATGATCGTCCTGGACGAGCTGCCGCTGGTCTCGCTGCTGGGCCCGGACGGGCGGATCGACGCCACCCGGTACCCGCACTTCGCCGAACTCGCCGCCGGGTCGACCTGGTTCCGCAACGCCACCGGGGTGAGCGGCTGGACGCCGTACGCGCTGCCGGCCATGCTGACCGGCCGCTACCCGGCCGAGCCAGTCGCCCCGCACTACTCGCAGTACCCGGACAACCTGTTCACCGCCCTCGGCGGCCTGTACGAGATCAAGGCCGAGGAGAACATCACCCGGCTCTGCCCGCCCAGCCGGTGCGAACAGCCGGCCAGCCCGGAGCAGGGGCTCGGCGTGCTGGTCCGGGAGAGCGGCAAGCTGCTGCGGCAGGTCACCGCGCCGGTGGACAGCCAGGTCGACCCGGAGAGCTCGTACCGTGAGCTGACCCGGGCCGAGGCGAATCTGGACGCCGCCGAGCCGGTCCCGGCCGACCCGAAGTTCCGCTGGGACAAACTCAACGACAACCAGCCGGCCCGGTTTACCACCTTCCTCGCCGGGCTGCGCCCGTCCGCCCGGCCCACGCTGCACTTCCTGCACCTGCTGATGCCGCACGCGCCGTGGGCGTACCTGCCGTCCGGGGCGCGCTACGCCGCCCCCGAGGACCTGCCGAACGACGGCGCCGGCTGGGTGGACCTGGCCCGCCAGCGGCACCTGGCGCAGCTCGGCTACACCGACCGGCTACTCGGGGAAACGCTGCGGACGCTGCGCGCCAGCGGCCTCTACGACCAGGCCCTCGTCCTGGTCACCGCGGACCACGGGGTGAGCTTCCTGCGGGACTGGCAGGGCCGGGGGATGGACGCCATCAACCACGCCGCGGATCAGGTCGCCTGGGTGCCGATGTTCGTCAAGGAGCCGGGCCAGCAGGCCGGTCGGATCGACGACCGGAACTGGCAGCACGTCGACCTGCTGCCCACCATCGCCGACGAGACCCACATCAGGATCCCGTGGCACATGGACGGCCGGTCGGCGAAGCAGACCCCGCGCGACGGGGCCGGCAAGCTCTTCTACGACCGCCCCAGCGAGCCGGTGCCGATCACCGGCGGGGTGCCGTCCCCGCCCGCCACCCCCGCCCCGGACCCGCTGATCGGTACCCGGGTCGGCGACAAGCCCGCCGGCGGTACGGCAACGGTGGCGAACCTGGCCGCCTTCCGCGCCGTCGACCCGGCGGGCGACCTGCCCGCCCTGGTCTGGGGCACCGTGCCCGCTTCCGTGCCGGACGGGACGAAGCTCGCGGTGGCGGTCAACGGCACCGTGGGCGCGGTCGTCCCGGTCGTCCCGCGCGACAAGGGCGGCCGGCGGTTCGCCGCCTTCCTCCCCGACGACCGGCTCTTCGCCGCCGGGGCCAACCGCCTGGACATCTACCGCGTGAACGCCGACGGCAGCCTGCGTAGCCTCCGCCTGTCCTGACCGTCACCTCGCCTTTCGCCAGCCTCCGCCCACCTCGGCCTCGGCCGGATGGGCGCGCTCCCACAGGGTTTCCTCGCCGGCCGGTCGGGAATCGGGTGACGCATACCTCACCACTGAACCACGACGAGCGGTGTCCTCCGGACCGTGACTACGGTAAAAGCGAAGGCAACTCAATGAAGATCTTGCCGGCGAAGCGAGGAACAGATGACGGAAGTCAAGCTCGACCATCCGGGTGGCCAGCTGTCGATGCCGGTGCAGTCCGCGGTCGAGGGCCCCGGCGGAATCAAGGTGGGCAACCTGCTCAAGGAAACCGGGTTGACCACCTACGATCCCGGTTTCGTCAACACCGCGTCCTGCTCCTCCGCGATCACCTACATCGACGGTGACGCGGGCATCCTGCGGTACCGGGGCTACCCGATCGAGCAACTGGCCGAGAAGTCCTCCTTCCTGGAGGTCTCGTACCTGCTGATCTACGGCGAGCTGCCGACCCAGCAGCAGCTGACCGAGTTCAGCGAGCGGATCCGGCGGCACTCGCTGCTGCACGAGGAGATGCGCCGGTTCTTCGACGGCTTCCCGCGCGACGCGCACCCGATGGCCGTGCTCTCCTCGGCGGTCAGCGCCATCTCGACCTTCTACCAGGACAGCCTGGACCCGTTCGACTCCGAGCACGTGGAGATGTCCACGGTGCGGCTGATGGCGAAGGTCCCGACCATCGCCTCGTACGCGTACAAGAAGTCGATCGGCCAGCCGCTGCTGTACCCGGAGAACTCGCTCGGCTATGTCGAGAACTTCCTGCGGATGAACTTCGGCGTACCGGCCGAGCCGTACGAGGTCGACCCGGTGGTGGCCCGGGCGCTGGACATGCTCTTCATCCTGCACGCCGACCACGAGCAGAACTGCTCCACCTCGACCGTGCGCCTGGTCGGCTCCAGCAACGCCAACCTCTTCGCCTCCGTCTCGGCCGGCGTGAACGCGCTGTTCGGCCCGCTGCACGGCGGCGCCAACCAGGCCGTGCTGGAGATGCTCCAGCGGATCCAGGCCGACGGCGGTGACGTCCGCTCCTTCGTGCAGAAGGTGAAGGACAAGCAGGCCGGCGTGAAGCTGATGGGCTTCGGCCACCGGGTCTACAAGAACTACGACCCGCGCGCCGCGATCGTGAAGCAGGCCGCCCAGGACGTGCTCAGCCGGATGGCCAAGCCGGACCCGCTGCTGGACCTCGCGGTGCAGCTGGAGGAGATCGCCCTCGCGGACGACTTCTTCGTCTCCCGGCGGCTCTACCCGAACGTGGACTTCTACACCGGCCTGATCTACAAGGCCATGGGCTTCCCGACCAAGATGTTCACGGTGCTCTTCGCGCTGGGCCGGCTGCCCGGCTGGATCGCCCAGTGGCGCGAGATGATCAACGACCCGGAGACCAAGATCGGCCGCCCGCGGCAGATCTACACCGGCTACGCCGCGCGCGACTACGTACCGGCCACGGAGCGCTGACCTCCGGCACAACGGCGAAGGCCGCCGACCCCGCGCGGGGTCGGCGGCCTTTCGCGTACGCGGGTGTGCCGCTCAGTGGGTGTGGCTGCCCGTGCCCGCGGTGACGGGCAGGCTGCCGAGCACCCGGTTGATGAGGTGGATCCGCGCGTCGGCGGCCCGGTAGTCGGCGCACACGGTGTCGGCCTTGTCGGCCAGGCGTGCCGTCGCCCCGCCGCCGGTTACCCGGATCTTCGTACCGGCGAGCGTGGTGACCTCGCCGGCGGCCACCAGATCGGACAGCGACAGCGATCCGGCGACGAGGTGCTCGCGGAGCAGGCCGCGGAGCTTGTCCTTGTCGGCGATGAAGAGCTCGTCCAGGTTGTCCTCGGAGAACTGCTTCGCGAACGCGTCGTCGGTGGGGGCGAGGATGGTCACCCCGGACGTGGCGTGCAGTTCGGCCGTCATACCGGCGGCTCGTACCGCCGACTCGAACGTGGTGAGTACGGGCAGCCACTGCAGGGCCGTCTCCGGCGGTTCAGCGGCCAGCGATGCCGGGTTGCCCGGCTCGGTGCCCGAGGGCAGCGCGTCACACAGCGGTCCATGGACGGCGGACGCCGCCGGTGCGTTCGTGCCGGCGGTCGCCGCGGCTGCGCGGCCCGTCGGCCCGGCACCGGCGCCGGAGCAGCCCGTGCCGGCGAGGGCCAGGGACAGGCCCACCGCGGCGAGCGCGGCGAGCCTCCGTCGTGAATCGCGACGACCCGGCCGGCGGGGACGGGATGGTGCGGTGACGGGCTGGTCCACGGCGTCTTCTCCAGGTCAGGTCGGGCCGTACCGGCCGGACCGGCCCGGAGGCCGGCCCAGCCGGTACGACGATCAGCAGGTCACAGACCGGCGCACTGGCCGCTCTTCGGACCCTGCACCGAGTTGGCCACCTCGAGGTTGACCGGGGCCGCGGCGTTGCCGCCGCAGGACAGCGGACCCGCCACCGTGTTGGCCGCCAGCAGGGGCGCGCCGCCCCGGCTGTCCGACACCTCGACCGGACCGTCGACCGTGGCGTCGACGACCACCACCGGGCCGCTGGCGCCCGTGACCCGGACCAGGCCGGTGACCTTGCTGCTGGTCAGGAAGACACCCGCGGCGCCGCTGGCCTCGACCGTGCCGTTGATCGACGAGCCGGTCGCGACCAGCGTGGCACCGGGCTGGACCCGGACCGGGCCGGTCACGGTCGCCTCCCGCAGGCAGGTGAAGCCGGAGACCACCAGCTTGCCGGCGTGCCTGCCGGTCATGGTCGGGTAGACCCGCTCGGCGTCCACCAGGCTCTCGACCCCCTGCCCGTCGAGCAGCAGCGGGATCAGCCCCCGCTCCGGCTGGGCCAGTGGGACGACGTACCCGTCGGCGGTCTTGACGACCTGCCAGCCGTGCGCGGCGAGGCGCTCGGCCACAGTGGTACGCAGGCCGGCCGGGCCGTCGGTACGCGCCCCGTTGTACTGCTCCTCGGTGAGCTTGTACGCGCACGGCGCGTTGTCGAGGATCTGGCCGTCCTTCGGCGCGTCGATCGGCGGCGGGGCCTCGCCCGGGTGCGGGGCCGGGTGCGCCTCGATCGGGCGGGACCCGCGGAAGACGATCCGGCCGGTGTTCGAGACCTGGAAGGTGATCGCGTCGGCCCGCGCCGTGGTGATCTCCTTGAGGTTCGCGCGGTGGTAGTCGAGGAACTGGTTGAACGTCCACAGCGCGGAGAAGGTCTTACGCCGCCGGTTGTTCGCCGTGTTGGTCTCGTCCGGGCGGGTGGTGCCGCCGGAACTGCGCAGCTCGAGCAGCGAGTTGACGACGTTCTTGAGCCCCAGCGTGTTGCGGAGGATCGTCTCTTCGCTCAGGCCCACGTTCCCGCCGCCGTTGCACCCGTACGGGCACGGCCACCAGCCGTCCTTGGCGCCCTGGGTGTACATGTGGCCCTCGATCATGTGCTGCGACTCGTCGAAGATCGACTTGGCCACGTTCTGGTGCCGCGGCGGCAGCATCGGCAGGTCGCCGGCGCTGGAGTTGCCGAACTCGTGCCCGTCGTAGCCGGCCACCGGGCGGTACTGGCGCAGCATGTTGACCAGCGCGAACGTCTCGGGCTGACGGATCAGCGAGTAGTCGCGGTTGAGGTCCTGCCCGGTGGAATTGCCCCGGGTGTTGGCCGCCCGGCCGTCGCCGTTGATGGTCGGCACGATCACCACGGTGGTGTGCGACAGCAGGTCGATCGTCCGGGCGTCGTTGCTGAAGGCCAGCTTGCGCGCCATGATCAGGCAGGCTTCCCGGTCACCGGGCTCGTTGCCGTGCACGTTGCAGTTGACCATCAGCGGCGACGTGGCCGCCACGGCCGCCGGGGTGGCCGGCGGCGTCGGGTAGCCGATGACGAACATGTTGATCGGCCGGCCGAGCGCGGTCTTGCCGATCTCGGTCACCCGGACGCGGTCGCTCGCCTCGTCGAGCGCCTTGGTGTAGGCGTACTCTTCCACGTCGCTCGTGTACTGCGCCGCCAGGGTGGTCTCCCACTGGGTCCGCAGGTTCTCGCCCGGCACGTTCGGGTCGCCCCAGGGGGCCGAGGTGGTGCCGGACACCGGCGCCGAGTATGGCTGCTCGGTGGTCCCGAAGCGGGCGCGGACCCGCCACTGGAACCGGGCGCCCGGGTTGAATCCCGCGTCGGCGAAGGTCGGCGACTCGTTGTTGATCTGGCGGTTCGGCCGCCAGACGCCGGTGATGACGGCAGGGCCGGTCGCCGAGCCGTCAGCGGCGACGGGCGTGCGTTCGATCTGGTAGTCGGTGGCGCCGCCGACCGGCGTCCAGCCGAGGGTGGCGTAGCCGTCACCCTGCACGACCGTCAGGTTCTGAACCTGGTTCGGTTCGGCCTGGGCGGTGACGCCGGCCGGTTCGGCGTACGCCGGCGCGGGTGCGACGGCCGCCGCCAGGGTGGCGGCGAGTAGGACGGAGAAGATGGTCGTCCGTCTGTCTCTCATGGAAGCTCCAGAACAGGTGGGATGACACGGTGGGGCAAGCACACGTCAGCCGTGCCGCCGGCGGCCGACGGGGCGGGATTTCTTGAGGATGATCTGAGAATTCGACGGGAATCCCGCGCCGGCCCCTAGTGTGGTCGTAGCCGGTAGCCCACCCCGCGTACGGTCTCCACCAGGCCGGCGTCGTCGAGCTTGCCGCGCAGGGCCGCGACGTGGACGTCGAGGGTGTGTCCGGCCTTCCAGGTGGTCTGCCACACGTCCATCAGCAGCCGTTCGCGGGACACGACCGTGCCCGCCTGCCGGGCCAACGCCAACAGCAGGTCGAACTCCTTGCGGGTCAGGCTCACCTCCCGGTCGGAGAGCCAGACCTGCCGGGCGTTGAGGTCGACCCGCAGGTCGCCGACCTGCAGCGTGGCCTCGGCCCGTGCGGCGCGGGCGGTCCGGCGCAGCACCGCCTCGATCCGGGCGTGCAGTTCCGCCATGGAGAACGGCTTCACCACGTAGTCGTCGGCGCCGGCCCGGAGCCCCGCCACCCGGTCCCGCGCCTCGGACCGGGCGGTCACCGCGATGATGGCGACGTCCTCGTTCTCCCGGCGGATCTGCCGGCACAACTCCAGGCCGTCCCGGTCGGGCAGGTTGAGGTCGAGCAGGACGAGGTCGACCGGACCTGCCGTGGCCGCCTCCGCCACGGTCGTGGCCGGGATGACCGCGTAACCCCGGCGGCGCAGCGCGGCGCCCAGCGCGGACGCGACTCGCAGGTCGTCCTCCACCATCAGCACCCGCACGCACGTCTCCTCGGCCCTTGTCTCAACAGGTCCACGCGAGTTTGTCCGATGGACATCTGCTGTGACCAGCCTCGACCCAAGATCGTGACCGCACGATGACGTGGCTCGAACCATCACGGCGACCGCCCTATCGGGCGAGCGACCCGGACCGGGCCGCCCGCCGGCGGGGTACGCCTCAGCGCAGGCCGGCGGCGGCGAGCAGGTTGCCCTCCGGCAGCGGCGGGAGCGCCCGGCCGAGGGCCATCCGCTGTTCGGCCCGCTCCGCGGTGAACGCGGCGTCCCGGGCGATGGCGGCCGCGTACGCGGCGGCGGTGCGGGACGCGATCGCCGACCAGGCGTACCGCTCGTGGACCATGGCGCGGGCGCGCTGGGCGAGGCCGCGGGCCCGCTCCCGGTCCGACAGCAGCGCGTGCACCGCCTCGGTCAGCCCGTCCGGGTCATGTGGAGCGAAGGTCATCCCGGTGACGCCCGGCTCGACGATCTCGGCGAGCCCGCCGGCCCGTGACACGGCCAGCGGCGCGCCGGCGGCGGCGCCCTCCAGGGCCACCATGCCGAACGGCTCGTAGATGCTCGGTACGGCGAAGCAGTCCGCGGCGGCCATCACCGCGGGCAGGTCGGCGCCGCCGAGGAAGCCGGGCATGCTCACCGTGTCGGCCAGGCCGAGCCGGTGCACCTCGGCCTCCAGAGCCGCCTTGTACGGCCCGTCGCCGACGATCACCGCGCGCAGCCCGGGGTGCCGCTCGCGCAGCGTCGGCAGCCCGGCGAGCAGGTGCTGCACGCCCTTCTCGTAGACCAGCCGGCCCGCGAAGGTGACCAGCGGGCCGTCGCCGGCGAAGCGGGCCCGGGCGGCCGCCACCGCGGCCGCCGGCACCTGCCAGCGCTGCGGCTCGACCCCGTTGGGCACCACGTCGACCCGCCCGGCCGGCACGTCGAACAGCGCGGTCACCTCGTCGCGCATGTATCCGGAGCAGACGATCACCCGGCCGGACTCGGCGGCCAGCCAGTGCTCCACCCCGTGGATGGTGCGGTTCATCTCCTCGGGCAGCCAGCCCTGGTGCCGGCCCGCCTCGGTGGCGTGGATGGTGCTGACCAGCGGCGCGTCCAGGTGCTCGCGCAGGGTCATCGCGGTGTGCGCGACCAGCCAGTCGTGGGCGTGGATGACGTCGTACGCGCCGGTCTCGGCGGCGCGCAGGGCAGCCCGGGTGAGCGTGTGGTTGAACGCCATGGTCCAGGCGAGCAGCGAGTTCGTGGCGAGCGGGAAGGTGACCGGGTCCTCGGCGGCGCGGACGATCCTGACGCCCTCGGCGTACTCCTCCAGCGGGGCGCCGTCGGCGTGCCGGGTGACGACGGTGACCTCGTGGCCGGCGGCGGCCAGGGCGACGGAGAGGGCGTGCACGTGGCGGCCGAGGCCGCCGACGAGCACCGGCGGGTACTCCCACGACAGCAGCAGGATGCGTCGCGGCCGGGACGGCGCGCCGGGCTGTTGGGGGACGGTGGGGCGGGAGGTGAGGGTGGGCCGGTGGGGTCGGTCCGTCGCGGCGGCGGGGTGCTCGCCGACCCGCAGGATGGTCACATCAATCTCCGTCCAGGCATGCAGGGATGCGCCGACGACGCTGACGGCGTGGGAAGTGCGGTGAGGGTGGCCGAATGGCCGGGGTTGGCGCGGGCGGGCGCACGCGTCCGACATCCAGGAAAGGCCATCCCGCCCGAATCCGCACGTGGAAACGGGCGATCGTGACGGACGACACCCGAAGTTCCCTCCCCCAGGCGGACGGTCTGGTCCTGGAGAGGGGCGGCCTGACCGCGCCGTCGATTTCCGTTCATCGTGTTGCGGACATGTTCACCCGCCGGGTCTACAGTGGGTTTGAGCTGCTCCTTCATGATCTGTCGAGCACCTGTCCCCTCGCCCTGCTGGCCCCCACCGACTCCGTGGAGGATGCCGCATGACCGAGTTCACGGTGTGGGCGCCCGCAGCCGCCCGGGTCCGGCTGCGCCTGCCCGGCGTCGCCGATCACGACCTGCGGCGCGGGCCGGACGGCTGGTGGCGGGCCGAGGTGCCCGGCACCGGGCCGGGCACCGACTACGCCTTCCTGCTGGACGACGACGAGCGGCCGCTGCCCGACCCGCGCTCGCCCTGGCAGCCGGCGGGCGTGCCCGGGCCGAGCCGCCGCTACGATCATGCGGCGTTCCGCTGGACCGACCAGGGCTGGACCGGCCGGCAGCTGCCCGGCAGCGTCCTCTACGAGCTGCACGTCGGCACCTTCACCCCGGAGGGCACCTTCGACGCGGCCATCGGCCACCTCGACCACCTTGTCGACCTCGGGGTCGACCAGGTGGAGCTGCTGACCGTCAACGCCTTCGACGGCGAGCACAGCTGGGGCTACGACGAGGTCTCCTGGTACGCCCCGCACCAGCCGTACGGCGGGCCGGACGGGCTCAAGCGGCTGGTCGACGCGGCGCACACCAAGGGACTGGGGATGATCCTCGACGTCGCCTACCACCATTTCGGGCCCGCCGGGGCCCACCCGCCGATCTTCGCGCCGTACCTCTCCGAGCAGAACAACCCCTGGGGCCGCACGGTCGACCTGGACGGGTCGCACGCCGACGGGGTACGACGCCACATCATCGACAGCGTGCTCATGTGGCTGCGCGACTACCACGTCGACGGGCTGCGGCTGGACGGCGTACCCGCCGCGCCGGGCTCCCGGCTCCTCCACGAGTTGACGGCGGCGGTCGAGTCGCTCTCCGTTCAGCTGGGCCGGCCGCTGTCGCTGATCGCCGAGCCCGACGTGAACGACCCGGCCCACCACGCCCTGCCCACCCTGTTCACCGGGGACCGGGCCGCGCAGCCGCTCTCCGCCGGCCTGCTCCGCGTCGGCGCCACCCTGCTGATGACCGCGCCGCTCACCCCGATGCTGTTCATGGGGGAGGAGTGGGCGGCCAGCGCGCCGTGGCAGTTTCTCACCAGCCGCCCCGAGCCGGACCTGGTCACCGCGGTGGCGGTCGGGCGGCGGCGGCAGTTCGCCGGGCACGGCTGGGCGGCGGGGGAGGTGCCCGACCGGCAGGACCGGCAGGCCATCGTCCGATCCCGGCTGGACTGGGCCGAGCTGGACAAGCCCGAGCACCGCGAGATGTACGACTTCTACCGGCGGCTGATCGCCCTGCGCAGAAGCCGACCCGACCTGTCCGACCCGCGGCGGAGCCGGAACGACGTGCGGCACGGCGACCAGTTCCTGCTGATGCGCCGGGGCGAGTGCCTGGTGGTGGCGAACCTGGCAGGCAAGCCGCAGCGGATCAACCTGTCCGGTGTGGTGCGCCGGGTACTGCTGGCCACGGAGAGCGGGGTCACCGTGATGCGCGACGGGATCGAGCTGCCGCCCGAGTCGGCCGCGATCGTCGCGCTCTGACCGTCCGGGCGGCGGACGGCTGTCTCGCCCGGGGCCGCGCCCGGGGCGGCGAGCGTTTACCGTGTCGACGATGGATGGGACGTATCCGCCGGTGTCCGTCGCCGGCACCGCGCACGAGTTCGACGGAGTCGTCGTCCGGCTGCGGCCGGTCGCCGAGCCGGACCTGGCCATGCTCCGCCGGTTCCTCACCGAGCCGGGGCTGATCGGGCTGGACTGGGCCGGCTTCCGGGATGCGGGCGCGCCGGCCCGCCGGTACGCCGAGGACGGCTACCTCGGCACCCAGGACGGCCGGCTGATCGTCCAGGTGGAGCCGGAGGGCGCCGCCGCGGGCTTGGTCAGCTACCAGTCCGGGATCTACGGCGGGTCGGCGCCGTACTGGGAGATCGGCATCGTGCTGCTACCCGAGTGGCGGGGCCGGGGCATCGGCTGGCGAGCCCAGGCCCTGCTCTGCGACTACCTGTTCGCGCACAGCCCGGCCCAGCGGATCCAGGCCGGTACGCACGCGGAGAACCCGGCCGAGCAACGGTCGCTGGAGAAGGCCGGCTTCCAGTTGGAGGGCGTCGTGCGGGCCTGCGAGTTCCGGGCCGGTGCCTGGCGCGACGGCTACCTCTACAGCCGGCTGCGCGACGACCCGTCGCCCTGGGGCCGGAACCCCGGCTGAGCCCTCAGGGGATCGGCCACTCGTGGACGGGCCGGTTGCTGTGCATCAGGTCCACGTAGTGGCGGAGCACCTCGCGCAGCGCCTCCGGCCGGTCCAGGTGGTCGGCGGACTCCAGCCGGTGCAGCGTCTCCACCTGCCAGGTCGCGCCGTTGCGGCCGGTCAGGCAGCGCTGCTCGACGATGCCGAGCAGCCGGTCCCGCTCGGCCGGGTCAAGCCCCCACCGGTCCAGCCCGTGGTACGCCAGCGGCAGCAGCCGGCGCAGCACCAGCTCGGTCGCCGGCAGGTAGCCCAGCCCGGGCCAGAACACCTGGGCATCGATGCCGTGGCGGGCGCAGCTGGTGAAGTTCTCCTCGGCGGCGCTGAACGACATCTGCGACCACAGCGGCCGGTCGGACTCGGCCAGCGCGCGGACCAGCCCGAAGTAGAACGCCCCGTTGGCGATGGTGTCCAGCACGGTCGGGCCGGCGGGTAGCACTCGGTTCTCCACCCGCAGGTGCGGGCGTCCCTTCAGGACGTCGTACACCGGGCGGTTCCAGCGGTAGACGGTGCCGTTGTGCAGGCGCAGCTCGGCGAGCTGGGGCACGCCGCCGCTGGCCAGCGCTGCGGCCGGGTCCTCCGGGTCGCAGACCGGCAGCAGCGCCGGGAAGTAGCGTACGTTCTCCTCGAACAGGTCGAAAACGTTGGTGATCCAGCGTTCCCCGAACCAGACCCTGGGGCGTACCCCCTGGGCCTTGATCTCCTCCGCGCGGGTGTCGGTGGCCTGCTGGAACAGCGGCACCCGGGTCTCCCGCCACAGCTCCCGGCCGAAGAGGAGCGGCGAGTTCGCGCCGAGCGCGACCTGGATGCCCGCGATGGCCTGCGCGGCGTTCCAGTAGTCGGCGAAGTGCGCCGGGCTGACCTGCAGGTGGAACTGGGTGCTGGTGCAGGCGGCCTCCGGGGTGATGGTGTCGGCGGTGACGGCCAACCGCTCCACCCCGCTGATCGAGATTCGCAGGTCCTCGCCCCTGGCGGCGAAGATCTGCTCGTTGAGCAGCGCGTAGCGGGGGTTGGCCGAGAGGGTGGCGGCGGTCAGGTGCTCCGGGCGCAGGGTCGGCAGGATGCCGATCATGACCATGTGCGTGCCGACCGGGCGGGCCTTCTCCTCGGCGGCGTTGAGGCTGGCCCGTACGTGCTCCTCGAACTGGGCGGTGCCGGCGTCGCTGAGCCGGCGCGGCGGCACGTTGATCTCCACGTTGAACTGGCCCAGCTCGGTCTGGAAGCTGGGATCGGCGATCGCCTTCAACACGTCCGCGTTGCGCATCGCCGGCTGGTAGTCGTCGTCGACCAGGTTGAGCTCGATCTCCAGCCCGGTCATCGGCCGTTCCACGTCGAAGCGGGACTCGCGCAGCATCTCGGCGAAGACGTCGAGGCAGCGCCGGACCTTCTCCCGGTAGCGGGCCCGGTCCTCCCGGCTGAAGGTGCGTACGCCGACATCCTCGCCCATGGTCACCGCCCTGTCACCGTTGGCTTCCCCTAACCTCGCACGGGACGGCGGAGTGGGGAAGACCCGACGGACCCCTTACCTACCCATTCCTGGGCGGCGTGATCCCTGTCGCGTTCGGCGCGGAGCCCCTCAGGTGAGCGCCGAGCAGGCGGCGACGCTCAGCACCAGCAGCACGCCCAGCGCCGCCTGGAGCAGCAGCGGTGGGCCCAGGTGCGACCAGACCGTGGCGGTACGCGGGGTCAGCAGCTGGCCGGTGGTCAGGTTGACGATCCGCTCGATCCGCGGCGGCAGGTCGGCGTCGCGCTGGGGGCGCAGGGTGAGCTGCACGTGGTCGCCGGGATGCAGCGCGCTCTGCGGCAGGTGGCCGTGCAGCTCCACCTCCAGCAGCCGGTCCGCGACGTCGCGCAGGCGTACCGGGGTGACCAGGAACTCGGGGCCCTTCTTCAGCTCCTTGAAGCTGCGCCGGCTGCCCCCGGCCCCGCGGCGCATCGCCCGCACCAGCGGCGACAGCAGTCGCACCGTGCCGGCGGCGGCCAGCACCGCGACGAGCGTCGGCCGGCTCACCCGCACCTCGCGCGGGTAGCCCGTCAGGAGCCGGACCAGCCGGCCGGTGACGATCCGTTCGGTCGGCTGGACGACGCGCCGGATGTGGAGGTCAGCATCCATGAACACCACCGAGAGTCCGGTTTCGTGCACCCATGGTAGCGACTGTCGTTGGTTGAACGACGTGAATGAACTGTGGTCACGCGGCGGACGGGACAGGTGACATCCCTGGTGGCGCGGGTATGCGTGCGGCCGAGCTGGAAAGGGGTCGAGCATGCAGCTGTCCTTCCTGCGTCCGCTCTACGACCGTCCCGGGCCGTGGTGCTCGGTGTACATGGACGCCTCCCGGGACACCCACGACTCCCGTCCCGCGGTCGACCTGCGCTGGCGGTCCCTGAAGGGGCACCTGCTGGAGCAGGGCGCCGACCAGGTGACCATCGACGCGGTCGAGGACGTCATCCGTCGACACGCCCCGATGCCCGGCGACTACGGGCTGGCCGTGTTCGCCGCCCGGGGCCGGGTGGTGCTCACCGAGTACCTGTCCGCGCCGCCGCTGCGCGACCTGGCCACCTGGTCCCTGGTGCCGCACACGATGCCGCTGGTCGCGCAACGGGGCGAGCAGATCGCCTGGGTCCGGGTGCTGGCCGACCGGACGGGGGCGGACGCCGTCGCGGTCAGCGCCGGCGGGGTGCCCCGGCGGGCGCACGTCAAGGGGCGGGAGAGCTGGCAGTTGCGCCGGGTGAAGCCGGGCGGCTGGTCGCAGTCCCGCTACCAGCGCGCCGCGATGGAGGCCTGGCACCACAACGCCGGCGATGCCGCCGCGGCCACCGCCGAACTGGCCGACAAGGTCGGCGCGGACGTGGTGGTGGCGGCCGGGGACATCAGGGCCACCGGCATGATCGCCGCCCAGCTGCCGGAGCGCTGGCAGGACGTGCTCGTGCGTACCGACGCCGGCGCGCGGACCGGCGGCGCCGACCCGGCCGCCATGGATGACCTCACGGTGCAGACCATCGCCGAGGTCGCCGACAAGCGGATAGCCGCCGCGCTGGACCGGTTCGGCATGCAGGAGGACGTCGGGGCGGGCCTGGACGCGGTGGTCGCCGCCCTGCAACGCAACCAGGTCGACACCATGCTGATCGTGGACGACCCCTCCGCGAACGGCGAACTCTGGATCGGTCCCGAGCCGACCGAGATCGCCACCGACCCGCGGCAGTTGGAGGCGATATCGGTAGCCGACCCGCAGCGGGTCCGCGCCGACGCCGCGCTGCTGCGCGCGCTGGTCGGTACCGACGCGGAACTCACCGTGCTCGCGCCCGAGGAGGCGCCGGAACTCACCGACGGGGTCGGCGCGGTGCTGCGTTACGTCGACGCGAGCACGCCCGGGCGGGGCAACGCCTGACCATACGGGCGGGGACCCGGAGTTCATCCCGGCCATGAGAAAACGGCCGACAGCACGGGGCGGCGGGTGTCACCCGCCGCCCCGTCCGGTTCCGCCCCTGGGGCGGCGAGCCGTGCCGGCCTCGACGGCCTGGGTGCGGTGCGTGGCTCGGGCCCTGCCGCCGGAGACCCGAGGATTGGTGCGACCCGTGGGGCGATGCCCGTTTAGACCACATCCGGACGGGAAGCCGGGCCGCGTGGTGAGCGAACGAGGCAAGGTGGGGCCGGTGCGGAAGGTGTCCGTGGGGCTGGCGGCCGACGGACTGACCGGGGACCGGGTGATGGCGGCGGGCAGCGCGGCCCGGGTCCTGGTGGCGGCGACGGTCCGGGCCCTGCGCGGCGACGACTGCGCCGACCTCGGCCACGCCGCCCCGCTCTCCCGGTTCACCGGGGCGCCCGAGCCGGTGCGGCGGGCCGCCGCGGCACGGGCCGCCGGCCGGCTGGCGCTGACCCCCGAGCAGGTCGCCGAGGTGGACGCCGAGCGGGTGGCGGGCTGGATCGTCGACCAGTACCCGCCCAGCCGCTGGCCCGGCGTGGTGATCGGCTCGCCGCACGGCGCGGCGGCGCACCTGGCGGTGGCGCTGGGCGTGCCGTGGCTGCCCGCCGCGTTCGAGATGGCGGTGCACTGGAACCGTGGTGCGGTGGACCGGCCCCGATCCGCGCTCGACCACGGCGCCGCCCTGGCGGGCCGCCTGCTCGCCGGCAACCGTGACGTGCACGTCCGGCAGGTGCACTGCCCGGCCAGCCGCGGCGCGTCGGCCGGCGCCATCGTGAGCCTCGCCGTGCGTTGGCGCGCCCTGCCCGGGGCGTACGCCCGGTTCGTGGCCGAACACCTGGCCCCCGGCGCGCCGGTGCTGCTGCTGCACGACGCCCGCACCTGGCCGGTGCTAGACGAGGGGCGGGGGCACAGCTTCCAACTCGGCTCACCGGCCAGCGGCCTGGAGCCGGTCGACTTCCATCCCGACGCGCCGGCGCTCCGGCAGGTGCTGCGTACCGCCGGTGGCGACGGGCGGCACTGGGAGACGACGGACGTCTCCTGCCCGGCCGCGTACGCCGAGAACGGGGTGGAGCCCGGTTTCGAACACAGCACCCGGTACTGGACCGGCCGGCACGGTCACCCCCTGCACCGGGTGCTCGTCCCGCAGCCCGACGCGTTGAGCGCCGCCACCGCCGACCTCTACCGGTACTGGCTGCGCCGGGCCGGCAAGACCGGCGACCGCCTGGTGGTCGAGTGCGGCCGGCTGCTGGACCCGTGGCAGGTGGTCCGGGCCGGGCTGGTGCCGTACTGGTGCGAGAACGCGACCCGGCGCCGGGTGGAGGGGGCGGAGTGGTGGCTCGCCGGCAGCGAACCGTTCAGCTCGGTGGACGTGCTGCCGGAGCCGCCCGGTGTCCGGTCGCCCGCCCTCGCCGGCCTGCCCCAGTGGCTCGCCGTGGCCGGCTTCGGGCTCCGCCGCCGGGCGCTGGACCGGGGAACGGCGCGCGGCTACCCGGTCGCCTCGGTACCCACCCGGCGTGCCGCGGAGGTGTTGCGCAACCAGCCGTACGACCTGCCGGTCCCGCCGCCACTGGGGATGGCCGAGGCCCTCGCGGCGCTCCGGGACGCGGGCGCCCACCAGGGGCTGCTGGTCTCCTGAACCGAACCCGGGCGAAACATCCTCGCGATCCTGCGGTCCGTGATTGAGTACCTACGGAGCGGGAACACCGCTCGCTGCGAAGACGGCCCACGACGCCGTGCGGCGGGCTGTCGCGCTCCTGGCGTTCCGTCACGTAACCCACTTCCGGCCCGGCGTGCGGCCCGACCACGCGTACGACCGGGTTTCCCAATCCGGGCGAGGGACCTTCCTGAGGGAGGCGCGGATGTTCGGACAGACCACCACACCCACACCACCACCGACCGAGCGGGGCCTGGAGGACCTCGACGCAGCGGCTCTGGCGTACGCGGCACGGATCGAAGGGCTGCCGCCCGAACGGCGGCAGGAGGCGCGGGACGATCTGGTCCGTTTCGCGCTCCCCTTCGCCGGCCGGCTGGCCCGCCGCTACCGAGGTCGCGGGGAGCCGCTGGAGGACCTGGAGCAGGTGGCCCGCCTCGGCTTGGTCAACGCCGTCGACCGGTACGACCCGGAACGGGGCTCCTTCACCGCGTACGCGGCGATCACCATCGTCGGGGAGATCAAACGGCACTTCCGGGACCGCACCTGGGGCGTGCACGTGCCGCGCCGGCTGCGCGACCTGATCCTGGAGGTGGGGCAGGCGACGGCGGCGCTGACCAGCGAGTTGTCCCGGGCGCCCTCGGTCGCCGAGCTGGCCGCGCGGCTGGAGACGCCGGAGGAGGAGATCCTCGCCGCGCTGGAGTCGGCCGCCGGCTACAGTCCGGCATCGCTCAACGCGCCGGTCGGCGGGGAGAGTTCCGCCGAGTTCGGTGACCTGGTCGGCGAGTCGGACAACGCCCTGGAGTCGGTCGACGATCGGGTAACCGTCAGCGGCCTGCTGCACCGGCTGCCCTGGCGGGAGCGGCGGATCCTGGCCATGCGCTTCTACGGCAACCAGACCCAGGCGGAGATCGCCGCCCGGTTCGGCATCTCCCAGATGCACGTCTCCCGGCTGCTGTCCCGGGCGTTGACGTGGCTGCGGCAGGCGATGCTCGCCGACGCCCCACCGCCCTGGCAGAACGGCGCGGCCGAGGCCGAGCCGCCGAAGGCGAAGATCTCGGTGCGGCAGAACGGCGACCGGGTGGTCGTCGAGGTCGGTGGGGAGGTCGACCGCAACGGCGCGGACCAGCTCCGTCGGGCGATGCTGGAGGCGGTCACCGGGCAGCCCCGCGAGGTGGTCGTCGACCTGGTGGGCGCGGGTGGCTTCGACGCCGGCGGGATCGCCGCGCTGATGGCCGGCCGGGACGCGGCCGCGCGCACGGGGGTGCCGCTGCGGCTGACCCGGGTGCAGCCGGCGGTCCGCCGTTCGCTCGCCGCGGCCGGCCTGCCGGCGGCCGACTGACCCCGTACGCCGTCGGCGCGGACTGACCCCGTACGCCGTCGGCGGACTGATCCCGTACGCCGTCGGCGGGCTGATCCCGTACGCGGAAGTCGGGCCGGCGCCTCGCGGCGCCGGCCCGACCGTTCTCCTGATGGGCCCGGTCAGTCTTCCGGGCTGTCCTCGTGTCCGCTGGGGTTCCGCCACCGCTTGTTCCCCGGCCGTTCCCGCTCCGCGCCCTGGATGGTGACGCCCTCGGGCTCGCCGGTCTCCTCGAAGCTGGGCCGGCGGATCTCCTCCGGCGTCGGCACGTCGACCGGCCGGGCGCCGGACTGCGGGGCGGGGTGGTACTCGACGGCCTCGCGGGCGCCGTGCGCGCCCTCGGCGGCCGGCGATTCCGGAATCCGCGGCACGTGGTGCAGTTCCTCGATGAAGTGCTGCGGCGGTTTGGTGGTGCGCTGCGGCAGGTCGCGGCCCAGGTCGGCGACGAGCGGACCGTACTTGGCGTCGAACGCCGGCCGCTCGGAGCGGATCCGCGGCATCCGGTCGAAGTTGCGCAGCGGGGGCGGGCAGGTGGTGGCCCACTCCAGCGAGTTGCCGAAGCCCCAGGGGTCGTCGACCGTCACCCTCGCCCCGTACCGCCAGCTCTTCCAGACGTTGTAGATGAAGAACAGGGTGGAGAGGCCGAGGACGAACGAGCCGATCGACGAGACCGTGTTCAGGATGGTGAAGCCGTCGCTGGGCAGGTAGTCGGAGTATCGGCGGGGCATTCCCTCGTTGCCCAGCCAGTGCTGCACGAGGAAGGTCGTGTGGAAGCCGAGGAACATCGTCCAGAAGTGCATCTTGCCCAGCCGCTCGTCGAGCAGCCGTCCGGTCATCTTCGGGAACCAGAAGTAGATCCCGCCGAAGAACGCGAAGACCACCGTGCCGAAGAGCACGTAGTGGAAGTGGGCCACCACGAAGTAGGTGTCGGTCACGTGGAAGTCGACCGGCGGGCTGGCCAGCAGCACCCCGGTCAGCCCGCCGAACAGGAACGTGACCAGGAAACCGATGGCGAAGAGCATCGGCGTCTCGAAGGTGATCTGGCCCTTCCACAGCGTGCCGATCCAGTTGAAGAACTTGACGCCGGTCGGCACCGCGATCAGGAAGCTGAGGACGCTGAAGAACGGCAGCAGCACCTGCCCGGTGCCGAACATGTGGTGCGCCCAGACGCTCATCGACAGCACGGTGATCCCGAGGGTGGCGAACACCAGGCCGGTGTAGCCGAAGATCGGCTTGCGGGCGAACACCGGGATGATCTCGGTGATGATCCCGAAGAACGGCAGCGCGATGATGTAGACCTCGGGATGGCCGAAGAACCAGAACAGGTGCTGGTAGAGCATCGGCCCGCCGGTCGTCGCGTCGTAGACGTGGGTGCCGATCAGCCGGTCCGCCGCGAGCGCCAGCAGCGCGGCCGCCAGCAGCGGGAACACGAAGATCACCAGGACGCTGGTGAGCAGGATGTTCCAGGTGAAGATCGGCATCCGGAACATGGTCATCCCGGGCGCGCGCAGGGTGACGATGGTGGCGATCAGGTTGACCGCGGTGAGGATGGTGCCCAGACCGCTGATGACCAGCCCGATTATCACCATGTTAGGGCCGACGCCGGGGGAGTGCTGGCCGTTGCTCAACGGCGGGTAGGCGAACCACCCGAAGTCGGCTGATCCGCCCGGCGTGAGGAAGCTGCCGTAGAGCATCAGACCGCCGAAGAAGAACAGCCAGTAGCCGAAGGCGTTCAGCCGGGGGAACGCGACGTCCGGAGCGCCGATCTGGATCGGGACGAGGAAGTTTGCCATCCCCAGCGCCGCGGGCGTGGCGAAGAGCAGCAGCATCGCGAAACCGTGGGTGGTGAAGAGCTGGTTGTACTGCTCCGGGGAGAGGAACTGCAGCCCCGGTTGGGCCAGTTCGGCCCGGATCAGCATCGCCTCGATCCCGGCGGCCAGGAAGAAGCCGAAGGACGTGGTCAGATACATCAGGCCGATCAGCTTGTGGTCCGTGGTGCGTAGGAATCGCCACAGGGAGTCGCCCGGGATCGTCACCCGGATCGGGCCGGGAAAACCGCCGAACTCGGCCGGTGCGAGGATCGCGGGCCCCCGATCCCGCGGCTCCGTGACTACCCGCTTGGGCATAACTCTCACCCCGTCATGACGGCAAAAGGGACGGGCACCCCTACCCGGCCCTCTGCCCATGAAACCAGGCGAGAGCGATGATTTCGGTCAGTTCGCCATGCTGCCGTCCATCACGGCCCACGAACGGCGGCCGGTGCCGGTCAGCGGCGGACCGGGTCACGGACGGTGAGCAGCCCGAGCGCGATCATCCCAAGGCCGAGCCCGAGGTGCAGCCAGTTGTCGGCGAGGTTGACCGGGATGAAGTTCGCCGCGCTGCCGCGGTTGATCACCAGGCCGTAGAGCCAGAGCACGACGTAGATCGCCCCGCCGCCGACCAGGAAGGCGCGGGACCCGGGGACGGTGCGGGACATCGCCAGGCCCGCGACGCCGGACAGCAGGTGCACGATGTTGTGCAGCACGGAGACCTGGAACGTGCCGAAAAGCTTCGCGCCCGACTCGTGCCCGGCCCAGTACAGCTGGTGGAAGTTGCTGGTGACCCCCGGGAGGAAGCCGAGCACCCCGACGATCAGGAAGACCACGCCGACGCTTGCGGAGGCCTGCTGTGCCGGGGCGCGGCCCTGGGCCGGATTGCGCCGCCCGCGCGAATGCGCCATCGCGTTCGTCATGCCGGCCTCCTCACCTGGCCCGGGACCGCGCGGCATTCCCGGCGTCCCGGGCGGCAAACGCGCAGCCGGGCCCGGCCGCGCGGAGCACGGCCGGGCCGGACGACCGGCACGGCGCCCAAGTCTCAGGCCGACAGCAGTGGTGGCGCGGTGGGTTGGCGGACCCGCTCGTACAGGCCCACGTACTTCTCGGCCATCACGGCCGGGGTGAACCGGGCAGCGGCCTCGCGCCGGCACTCGTCCGGGTCGAGCAGGCCGGCGGCCAGCAACAGGTCGCCCAGTTCCTCCTCGTCGGTGCTGAGCAGGCCGGTGCGGCCGTGCTCGACCAGCTCCGGCAGGCAGCCGCGGCCGATGGCCACCACCGGGGTGCCGAGGGAGAGCGCCTCGACCACGGCCGTCCCGCCGGGCTCCTCCCAACGCAGCGGGAAGAGCGCGGCGCGTGCCCCGGCGAGCAGGTCGTCCCGCTCCCGGCCGGCGACCGTGCCGACCCAGCGGACCAGGTCGCCGTCGACGTACGGGGCGACCTGGTCGTGGAAGAAGCGCACGTCGGGGTTCTGCCGGGCCGCGTCGCCCGCCGCGGCCAGATCCTCCGGCCGGTGGTACGGCCCGACCGGGCCGGCGAGCACCAGCGGGAAGCCGCCCTGCCGCGCCAGCCGGGCGCCCAGGTCCTGCCCCTTGCCCGGGTTGATCCGGCCCAGGATCACCGTGTGGTCACCCTTCTCCACGGTGGGCCGGCGGTCGGCGTCGACGGCCAGCGGCGTCGACAGGTGCACGTGCCCGACCGAGTGCTCCCGCAGCGCGCGGGGTGCGCGGGCCAGCTGCGCCGCGGAGACCCCGTTGACCCGTACCCGGTCGCCGCCGTCGAGGTTGCCGTAGAGCTCCGGGTGTTTGGCCAGGTCCCAGTGCAGGGTGTGCAGCACCGGCGGCCCGTCCGGCCCCATCGCGGCCATGGTGGCCAGCCCCACCGCCTCCACGTGGTCGTGCACCAGGTCGATGTCGTCGCGGGTGTGCAGCGCCCGCACCACCCCGTTGAGGTGCGCCTGGGACACCCCGCAGACCTGGTTGTACGGCCGCTGCAGGGCGTGGAACTGCCCGTCCGGAAAGACCCAGATCTTCTCGTCGACCGGCAGTGTGCTGGCCTCCACCGAGGCGAGCACCACCCGTACGCCGAGTCTGCGCAGCTCGGGCACCAGGGTGGCGACCACGTTCTCGATCCCGCCGTAGCCCGGCGGCGGCACGGACAACCATGGACCCGCGTTCATCAGGACGGTGAGTGTCACCCTGCCCGATCCCCTCCCCCGGGGCACGCCGCGACCGGCCGCCGGGGCAGCCGGGCCCGCAACTCCGCCAGCGGCGGGCGCTCCTCGATCGAGACGTCGCTGACCAGGATCTCCCGCTCCAGGTTGGGCAGCACGTCCGAGCCGCCGCGCCGGAACTGGGTCAGCAGTGGGGTCGGCACGGCGCCCGGGCTCGCCCAGCCCCGCCGCTGCAGGCGTCCCCACACGGTGAGCAGGATCTGGGCGGACATCCGGCCCAGCGCCGCGGTGTCCTGGTGGCGGTGTTTGCGCTCGCCCAGGTCCACCTGGGCGAGGGCGTCCAGCCCGACCAGCTCCAACAGGTCGATGAGCATGGCCGTCTCCACGCCGTACCCGGAGACGAACGGCAGCTGCTCCAACACGTCGCGGCGGCCGGCGTACTCGCCGGCCAGCGGCTGTACGAAGCCGGCCAGCTCCGGCCAGAACAGGTTGAGCAGCGGACGGGCCGTCAGCTCGGTCACCCGTCCGCCACCGTCGGCCTCCACCCCGGTGGCCGAGAGCAGCGGCCGGTGGTAGAAGCCCTTGACGAACTCGACCGACGGGTCGGTCAGCAGCGGGCCGACCAGCCCGGTGACGAAGTGCGGCCGGAACTCGCGTAGGTCGGCGTCGACGAACGCGACCACGTCACCTCCGGCCGCCGCCAGCCCGGCCCAGAGCGCGTCCCCCTTGCCGACAAGCCGGGGCAGCCCGCGGGTCATCGCGTCCTGGCTGACCACCTCGGCGCCGGCCGCCCGGGCCACCTGGGCGGTCCGGTCGGTGGATCGGGAGTCGACCACGAGCAGCTCGTCCACCAGCGGGACCCGGTCCATCAGGTGCTCCCGGATCGTCGACACGATCGCGCCGACGGTGGCCTCCTCGTTGTGTGCCGGCAGCACCACGCTGACCTTGCTGTCGCCCTTGGCCAGCAGCAGCCGCCGTACCGGCCAGTCCTCGGCCGACGTGGTGCGGTACGTGGCCCACGCCTCCACCACGGGTGACACGATCGTTTCCGCAGCCCGCACTGGCACACCCCCAGGTCGTGGTGGAAGCGGGGGACGAGCTTTTCCCCTCAATCACCCGCACTAACCCGATCATGCCTACGCCGTGTTTCGGAAGTGTCGTAGGTGGCGGGCATGCTGTGGGGCTGTGGGGAGGTTTACCGCGTTCCGGTTCACCGTCGATCCGTCGCCGTCGCAGGTGGTGGTGTTGGCTCGTCATGCGGGGGCGTCCCGGTTCGCGTTCAACCAGTGTCTGGCTCTGGTGAAGGAAGCCCTGGATGCGAAGCGTCGGGGTGGGTCGGTGGTGGTGCCGTGGTCGGGTTTCGACCTGATCAACGCGTTCAACTCGTGGAAGTGCTCGGCTGCGGCGGGTCGCCGCTTCGTGGTCGATGCGGCCGGCTCGACGGAGATCGTGGCGACGGGGTTGTCGTGGCGGGCGCAGGTGTGTCAGCAGGTGTGTGAGGAAGCCGCCGTCGACCTGGGCCGCGCCCTGACCGCCTGGACTGATTCCCGGCGAGGGAAACGGCCGGGCCGCCGAGTGGGGTTCCCGACATTCAAACGCAAGACCCGCACCCGGGCGTCGTTCCGGATCCGCTGCACCACCAAGGCCGGTCGGACGAGCATCCGGGTCGGGGATCCCACGGCGGGACCGCGCAGCGTCTGCCTGCCGAAGATCGGGGTCCTGAGGGTACGGGAGGACACCCGCCGCCTGCGGCGGATGATCCACACCGGCCGAGCCCACATCCGGTATGCCACCGTCTCTGCCCGGGCCGGCCGATGGACCATCACCGTGACGGTCCAGGCGGCGGACCTGCATCCGGCCCGCCAGCACCCGCCCCGCCCCGACACCGACAGCGGTGGTTGGGTGGGTGTCGATCGGGGTCTTGCCGCTCTCGTCGTGGCCGCCGACACCACCGGTCTGCAGGTGTTGCGCGTCGATGACGCGCCGCGCCCGCTACGGGCCGCCCTGCCGAGGCTACGGCGTCTATCCCGCCAGGTCACCCGCAAACAGCGAGGCTCACGCAACCGGGCTGAGGCTGTCGCCCGGCTGGGCCGGGCCCACCATCGTGTCGCGAACGTACGTCGATATTTTCTGCACGAGGTCGCCAATCGGCTGGTCAAGACTCACGACCGGCTGGTCCTGGAAGACCTGCACACCGCCGGCCTGCTGCGTAACCGGCGTCTGGCCGCCGCCATCTCCGACGCGGGCTGGGCTGACCTGGCCCGCATCATCGGCTACCAACAATGCTGGCGCGGCGGGCAGACCATCCTGGCGCCCCGCTGGTATCCGTCGACCAAGATGTGCAGCGCCTGCCGCACCATCGGCCCCGCTCTGCCCCTGTCCGTCCGCGTCTTCCGCTGCGGCGAGTGCGGGCACACGGCGGACCGGGACGTCAACGCGGCGGTCAACCTCGCTGTCTGGGCCGAACACCACCATGCCCAGACCCGGGACCCCGAAGTACGAGGCCCGGTCATCAACGCCTCCCGAGAGGACGGCTCTGGCCGGCGCCCACGCGCCGGTGAAACCAGCCCCGATGACGGAGGAACCCTGCCGCCACGAACACCCGTGACGGCAGGGACGCCCGAGAAGGGCGGTGCCTCATGAGCCAAAAGACTTATGAGACACGCTGTAGCAGGCTGCTCACCATCCGCGTGTCGGCGGGTTCCCCGCCGGTGGACGTTTGACCGCGCGCCCACCCGGGGAGAGCTGACGGCAGCCTTCGGTGACGCGGCGAGAGGGACGAGGCCATGCGCACGTGCCGGGTGGGACTGGTGGGAGCCGGTGGGGTGGCGCAACGCCATGCCCGGGTGCTGACCGGCTTCGAGGACGTGGAGTTGCTCGGGGTGACCGACACCGCCCCGGACCCGGCGCGGACGCTGGCCGAGGCGCACGGCGGCCATGCCTTCGCCGACGTGGCGGACCTGCTCGCAGCCGGCCCGGACGCGGTGTACGTGTGCGTGCCGCCGTTCGCGCACGGCCCGGTCGAGGAGTTGGTGATCGAGGCCGGCGTGCCGATGTTCGTGGAGAAGCCGGTGGCGGTGGACCTGGAGACGGCGGAGCGGGTCGCCGCGTTGGTCGAGCAGCGGGGGCTGCTCACCGCGGTCGGCCACCACTGGCGCTACCTGCACGTGGTGCAGCAGGCCCGGGAACTGCTGGCCGACCGCCCGGTGCGGATGGTCAACGGCGCCTGGCTGGACAAGGTGCCGCCGGCGCCCTGGTGGGCCCGGCACGACCGCTCCGGCGGCCCGGTCGTCGAACAGGCCGCGCACGTGCTGGACCTGGTCCGGCTGCTGGCCGGCGAGGTGACCGAGGTGACCGCGTACGGCGACGGCAGCCCGCCGCCGGTGGAGGGTGCCGACATCGACTCGGTCACCACAGCCGCCCTGCGCTTCGCCACCGGTGCGGTCGGCACCCTCGCCGTGGCCTGCGTGCTCACCTGGAAGCACCGGGCCGGCGTGGAGATCCTCGCCGACGGGCTGGCGCTGTCGTTGGCCGAGGACGGCCTGCTGATCCGCGACGCCGACGGCGAGCGGCACCTGCCCGCCGACCCGGACGGCGCCCGGGTGGCCGTGGACCGGGCCTTCGTCGACGCGGTCCGGGGGGTCGGCGACGACGTCCGAGTCCCGTACGCCGAGGCGCTGCGTACCCAGCGGCTCGCCTTGGCGGTGGCCGAGTCGGCGCGGACCGGACGCGCCGTGGCGCTGCCCACCGGCCCGGCCGCCCGGCTCACCGCGCCGGTCGCCGACGCGACACCGGCCGAGGTCACCCTGCCGGGCGTGACCATCGATGCGTGACCGGGTGGTGGTCGTCAGCGGACCGGGCGCCGTCGAGCTGGTCGAGCAGGAGGCGGCCGAGCCGCGCGAGGGCACCTTCCGGGTGGAGACGCTGTTCAGCGGCGTCTCCGCCGGCACCGAGCTGAGCTACGTCAAGGGCACCAACCCCTACCTCAACGCCACCTGGAACGCCGACCTCGGACTTTTCCAGCCCGGCGCGGCGAGCGCCCCGTACCCGGTGACCCGGCTCGGCTACATGCAGGTCGGCCGGGTGGTGGAGAGCCATACCCCGGCGATCCCGGAGGGCACGGTGGGCGCGATGACGTACGGCCACCGCAGCGGGTACCTGGCCGACCCGCTCGCCGAGCGCTTCGTCCCGCTGCCCGACGACCTCGACCCGCTGCTCGGCGTCTACGTCGCGCACATGGGCCCGATCTGCGCCAACGGCCTGCTGCACGCCGCCGCCGACCTGTGCGGCCCCGACGTACGCGCGCTCGGCGACGGGGTGCGCGGCCGGCGGGTGGCGGTGGTGGGCAGCGGGGTGGTCGCCCTGCTCACCGCGCTCTTCGCCCGGCGGCACGGCGCCGCCTCCGTGGTGGTGCTCGATCCCACCCCGGCGCGGCGGGAGGTGGCCGAGGCGCTCGGTCTGGAGACGCTGGATCCGGCGGCGGACGACCCGGCGGTGCTGCTCAAGACCCGGTGGCACCACGCCGCCGGCGACCGGGGTGCCGACGTGGTCTTCCAGTGCCGGGGCCAGGCCTGGGCGCTGCAGCTCGCGCTGCGCCTGCTGCGCCCCCAGGGCACCGTGATCGACCTGGCCTTCTACCAGTCCGGCGCGGACGCGGTCCGGTTCGGGGAGGAGTTCCACCACAACGGGCTGTCGCTGCGCTGCGCCCAGATCGGGCGGGTGCCGCGCGGGCTCGCCCCCAGCTGGGACCGGGAGCGCCTCTCCGCGGCGACCATCGAGCTGCTGCGGCAGTACGGGGACCTGATCCGCGAGCACCTCGTCTCGGCGGTGGTGCCGCTGGCGGAGGCACCGGCGGTGCTGACCGACCTGGCACAGCGCCGCCGGCACGAGCTGCAGGTGATCCTCACCGCCTGAAAACGCCGGTACGGCCATCCGGCCGGACCGCCTCTGAACTCCGGAAACAGACACGGATTCGAACATCGGGCAACACCGGCGCCAGGCGGGGGTCACAACCGGCCCCGGTTCGCGTACCGTTGCCGCTCATGGGTGTGTCGCAACGGTTCAAGAGCAGGTTCCGGCGGTTCCTCCAGCGCCCGGGGACGACGGTCGACCTGGCTCCGCTGGAGAAGCTGCTGCCGGCCGTCGAGGCCCGCGAGGCGGAGCTGGAGAAGCTCACCGACGCCGAGCTGACCGAGGCCGCCGGGCAGGCCGAGGGGTACGAGGAGATCTGTGCGATTGGCCGCGAGGCGGCCCGCCGCGGCCTCGACCAGCGGCCGTACGACGTCCAGCTGCTCGGCGCGATGGCCCTGCTCTCCGGCAAGGTCGCCGAGATGGCCACCGGTGAGGGCAAGACGCTCACCGCGACCGTCGCCGCGTACGGGCACGTCCGGATGGGCAACGGCCCGGTGCACGTGCTCACGGTCAACGACTACCTGGCCCGCCGCGACGCCGAGTGGATGGCGCCGGTCTACGACCTGCTCGGGCTCACCGTCGGCTGGGTCAACGAGGCCTCCACCCCCGACGAGCGGCGCGCCGCGTACGCCTGCGACGTCACCTACGTCTCGGTCAGCGAGGCCGGCTTCGACTTCCTCCGCGACCAGCTCGTCACCGACATCGACGACCGGGTGCAGCCGGCGCTGAAGACCGCCATCGTCGACGAGGCCGACTCGATCCTCATCGACGAGGCCCGGGTGCCGATGGTCCTCGCCGGCGCGGTCCCCGGCGAGCAGGACCCGGTGCACGCGGCCGCGGCGCTGGTCCGCGGGCTGCGCAAGGGCAACCACTACACGATCGCCGACGACGGCCGCAGCGTCGCCTTCACCTCGGCCGGTCTGGCCACCGTCGAGGCCAAGCTCGGCGGCATCGACCTGTACGACGAGGAGCACGTCGGGCAGCTCTCCGCGGTCAACGTGGCGCTGCACGCGCACGCCCTGCTGCACCGCGACGTGGACTACATCGTCCGGGACGGCTCGGTCGAGCTGATCGACGAGATGCGCGGCCGGGTGGCCCAGCGTCGCCGCTGGCCGGACGGGCTGCAGGCGGCGGTCGAGGCGAAGGAGGGCCTGGACGCCACCGCCGAGGGCGAGGTGCTGGGCACCATCGCCGTGCAGGCGTTCATCGCGCTCTACCCGAAGGTCTGCGGGATGACCGCGACCGCGGTGCTCGTCGGTGACCAGCTCCGCGAGTTCTTCGGCCTCGAGGTGGCGGTGATCCCGCCGAACACCCCGTGCGTCCGGGAGGACGAGCCGGACCGGATCTACGCCACCCGCGCCGAGAAGGAGGAGGCGCTGATCGACGAGATCAAGCGCTGCCACGAGGCGGGTCGTCCGGTGCTGGTCGGCACCCTCGACGTGAAGGAGTCGGAGGGCCTGGCGGCCGGGCTGCACGCGGCCGGGGTGTCCTGCGTGGTCCTCAACGCCAAGAACGACGACGAGGAGGCGGCGATCATCGCCGAGGCCGGCGCGTACGGCGCGGTGACCGTCTCCACCCAGATGGCCGGCCGGGGCGTCGACATCCGCCTCGGCGGCAGCGACCAGTCCGACCGGGAGCGGGTGGCCACCCTCGACGGCCTCTACGTGATCGGCAGCGGCCGGCATGACAGCCGCCGGGTCGACGACCAGCTCCGCGGCCGGGCCGGGCGGCAGGGCGATCCCGGCGGTTCGGTGTTCTTCGTCAGCCTGGAGGACGACCTGGTCGTCCGGCACGCCGGCGACACCGTCCCGGCCTCACCCCGGATGAACGCCGACGGCCTGGTCACCGACCCCCAGGTCGACTACGCGGTGGAGCACGCCCAGCGGGTCGCCGAGGGCGTCAACCACGAGATCCACCGCAACACCTGGCGGTACAGCGTGGTGATCGAGCAGCAGCGCAAGGCCCTCGCCGAGCGTCGGGAGCGGCTGCTGACCAGCGACATCGCCGCGCTGATGCTGCTGGAGCGGGTGTCGGAGAAGGCCGGCGAGATGGACGAGGACCTGCTCGCCGACGTGGCCCGGAAGATCGCGCTCTACCACCTGGACCGGCTCTGGGCCGAGCACCTGGCCGAGCTCTCCGAGGTCCGCGAGGGCGTGCACCTGCGGGCGCTGGGCCGCCTCGACCCGCTGGACGAGTTCCACCGCAGCGCCGTCCCGGCGTTCAACGCGCTCGTCCCCGAGATCGAGACGCGGACCATCGCCACCTTCGAGGAGACGGAGTTCTCCGACGGCTGGGAGCCGGACGCCGCGAAGCTGGTCCGGCCGAGCGCCACCTGGACGTACCTGGTGCACGACAACCCGTTCGGCTCGGAGCTGGACCGGCTGATCGCCTCGGTGGGCCGGCGGCTGATCTCCGGGTCGCGCTGACCTTCGACGAAGGGGTCCCTGCCGGCACCTCCGCCACGCCGGAAGGGACCCCTTTGCACTGTTTCGAACCTGGTTTGGAAGGGTAGTAGGCCGGGGCTTCGAGTCAGGGAGAGAGCAGCGGATGGCACAGGCAATGGCGCCGGACGGGAACATCGCGCGGTCGTACGCGGGGGTGGTGGCGGGGGCCGTGGGCCGGTGAACCTCGACACACGGAAGCCCCGGCTCGACACGTTCGGGGTGCTGGAGACCGCCGCGCTGCTGCGCGAGCTGACCGCCGGCCTCATCGCCGTCGCCGACTTCGACGAGGCGCTGACCCGGCTGGTCCGCATCGCGCGGGACGCCGTACCCGGGATCGACTGCTGCGGCTTCACCGCCCTGCGGGCCGGCGAGCCCGCCGGGGTGGCGGCCTCGGACGTCGGCCGGGCCGAGCTGGACGACCTCCGGCACGGCCCGGACACCCCGGCGATGACGGCCATCCACCGTCGCGAGATGATCATCGCGCCCGACCTCCACCGGGAGGCGCGCTGGCCGGCGTGGGCCGACCGGGCCCGCGGGCTCGGCGTGCGCGGGGTGATCTCCGCGCCGGTCGACGTGGACGAGCAGGTGATCGGCGCGATCAACCTGTACGCCGAGTCCGCCGCCGCGCTGGCCACCCGGCACCAGCTCACCGCGATGCTCCTCGCCGAGCACGCGGGGCTGCTCCTCGCCGCCGTGCGGAATCGGGAGCGGCAGGCCGCCTGGGCCGACCAGCTCGACTCGGCGTTGCTGGAGGAGGGGGTCGTCGGGCAGGCCGTCGGTGTGATCATGACCCAGCGCGGCTGCCCGGCACCCGAGGCCCTGGACGTGCTCCGCACCGCCGCCTCCTCGTTGGACATACCGCTGCGCGAGGTTGCCGAGCGGCTGGTCCTCACCGTCTCCCGACCCCGGGACAACTGAACGACTTGCCCGGTACTTTCTGACGAAAACCAAATGGGTGTGAAGCAGGAAAACGCAGTGCCTGCCAGCGGGAACCGGGTAACCGGTGGCCATCAGAACAAGTGTACGATGTAGAACGTGACGGCGGATATGGGCCGCAGGTACCGGCTGTACCCCGCAGAGGACCAGGCGCAGCGCCTGGCCTCGTGGGGGCACACGTGCCGCTGGCTGTATAACACCGCTTTGGAGCAGCGTCAGTTCGCGTGGCAGCAGCGCAGGGCCACCCTCGGGGTCGCCGTGCAGTGCGCCTCATTGACCGAGGCGCGCAAGGAACTCGACTGGGTGGCTGACCTGCCGGCGCAGTCCGGCCAGCAGGTGTTGCGGCAGCTGGATCAGGCGTATCGCAACTGGTGGGACCCGCAGCACCCCGCCGGAGCGCCGACGCGCAAGCGCCGCTCCGCGCGGCTGTCGGTTCCGTTTCCGGGCCAGGCGATTGCCGTACGGCGGGTCAACCGCCGGTGGGGCGTGGTCAGCCTGCCGAAGATCGGCGAGGTCAGGTTCCGCTGGTCCCGCCCGTTGGGCGGCGCGGTCCGTAACGCGGTGGTGTCCTTCGACGGAGTCGCCTGGCACGTCGGGTTCGGCGTCCACGCCGGTGTCAAGACGCCCGAGGCGCACGCCCAACCTGGCACCGTTGTGGGCGTCGACCGTGGCGTGAAGGTCGCCCTTGCCATGTCCGACGGGCGCATGTGGAACCGCATGTTCACCAGGCCCGGCCAGGAGCGGGAGTTGGCCAGGCTGAAATCGGCAGCTGGCCGGCAGGAGACCGCCCGCCGCAAACACGGCACGAAGACCTCGAATCGCGCCCGCAAGATCCGTGCCGAGATCGCCCGAACCGAGGCGAAGATCCGTAATCGGCGTCGCGACTTCGTCATGTGGGCGGCGAACCGGCTCTGCGCCCAGCACGCGGTCGTCAAGCTGGAGCGCCTGCCCGTCATAGCGATGACCGCGACCGCGAAAGGCACCATCGCGGAGCCTGGCGTCAACGTGCGGCAGAAGGCCGGGCTGAACCGGGCGATCCTCGACAAGGGCTGGGGGCTATTCGAGACGGCCCTGGCCAACCGGGCACGTGTCACCGGCACCCGAATCGCCAGGGTGCCAGCCGCGTTCACGTCCCAGCGGTGCAGCCGCTGCGGGTACACCGATCGGAACAATCGCGAAAGCCAAGCGATGTTCCGGTGCGGGTCCTGCGGATATCAGGCCAATGCTGACGTGAACGCGGCGATCAACGTCAGGGACGCCGCCGAGGCGGCGTCCCCACTCCCCGGGCGGGCAGTCCGGGACAGGGATCGAAAGGTGCCCTGTCGACCACCCACCCAGCGCCGATCACGCACGGCGCTGGAAGCGGGAATCTCCCGCCTTTAGTTAGGCGGGGGAGGATGTCAATGGACCGCCGTGGTCGCCCTGGTCGCCGCCGCGCTCGCCGTCGTCGCCGGGATGGTCGACCTGTGGGACGTACGCGCCGATCCGGCCCGGCGCACCGCGGTCACCTGCCACCTGGTCAATGCCGCGATGGTGGCGCTGTTCCTGCTCACCTGCCTGATCCGGGCCCAGGCGCCGCAGCGCGGCGCGACCGGCGTGGAGCTGGCCACCGAGCTGGTCGCGTTGGGCGTCGGGTCGGTCGGCGTGTGGCTCGGCGCCCGGTTGATGCGCCAGCTCGACCTCGGTCCGGCCGCCGAGGCGACCGGCCTGGAGACGCTTAGCGATCTCCCCGTCTCCACCGTGGAGATCATCCGCCCGCCGGCATGAGCCGGCGTGTCGCCGCGCGGGCGCGTGGCAGCACGAGTGCCGCAGCGAGGGGCGCTGACGCCGCGAGGGCATACGCGGGGCCGTAGCCATGTGCCTGGATGCCGGCGCCAAAGGCATACGGCGTCAGCGCGGCGGCGACGTTCTGCACTGTCGTCTGGGCGCCCACGGCCCGTCCGGTCCAGCCACTCGGCGCGGCATCGCTGACAGCTGCGTACGCGATGCCGTGCCAGCTCACCGTGACCAGTCCCGCCAGCAGCAACGCGAACACCGACGCACCCGGGCCGAACTCGGCCGTGACGGCCAGCATGCCGAGCGCGGCCGTGGCCGCGACCGCGATGACCCGCAGCGGGACCATCCGATCGGCGACCCGGTCCGACCATCGCCCGGCCGCCACCCGGGCCACCGCGCCCGCGAACTGCGCGCACGCCAGCACGGCGCCCGCGGCGGTCAGCGACCAACGGCGTTCGTGGACGACGAAGTCGGTGGCGAAGGTGACCGCCACGGACTGGGCGACCACGAGCAGGACGCTCGCGCCGTGAAGCTGCCAAATTTCGGCCCGTCGATAGGGCGACGGGCCGGTGGCGGCCACGGCGGCCGCCGGGCGGTGCGCGTCCACCAGCAGGAACGCGCACACAACGGCGGCACACACGCAGGCGGCAGAGCAGGTCAGCAGCGCTGCCCGCACGCCGCCCCACTCGGCGAGCGCCGGCAGCACCGCGCCGGCAAGCCCGACGCCGACCGGCTGCGACGCCTGCCGTATGCCCATCGCGAGCCCACGTTGCCCGGGCGGAAACCATCCGACGACCACTCGTCCACTCGCGGCGTAGACCGCCGAGCCGGCGGCCCCGGCCAACACCAGCAGCAGCCCCTGGAGCAACAGTGGTCCCTCGGCCGCGGCGGCGACCAGCAGGACCGCTGCCGCGCCGAGGCCGACGAGGATGGTGAGCCGCTCGCCCTTCCGGTCGGCGATCGCTCCCCACGCGAATACTCCGAGCACCATCCCGATCCCCGGCGCCGCCGTCACCCCGCCTAGCGCCGCCAGCGAGGCACCGGGGCGCTCGGCGTGCAACGCGGGGATGAGACACACCAGCCCGTACAGGTACGTGGTCCCGGCCGTCTGCGCGCCGGTGCCGAGACCGAGCATGGTCCAGCGTGAGTTTCGCATGTGCCGGACAGTAGGGGGTCTGTCTCATAACCAGGGAAATAGCTCCCACTATGTAAAATGCCGCGTTCTCGTGCGGCACGGAAACCTGTTGCCGCAGCGCGGGCTGACGTGCAGGGTCGGCTCGTGAGCGCGAACCGTGACGTCGAGGATTTGATCACCGAGGGCGCCGCCGCGCCGGTCGAGGGCTGGGACTTCTCCTGGCTCGCCGGGCGGGCCACCGAGGAGCGCCCACCCTGGGGGTACGCCCGCCTGGTCGGCGCCCGGATGGCCACCGTCGACGCCGCGCTGGACATCGACACCGGCGGGGGAGAGGTGCTGGCCGAGGTGCCCGTCCCGCCCCCGCTGCTGGTCGCCACCGAGGCGTGGCCGCCGAACGTCGCGGTCGCCCGGCGTACGCTGCGCCGGGTCGGCGCCGCCGTCGTGCAGGTGGCCGGAAAGCCGTCGCTGCCGTTCCGGGCCGGGTCGTTCGATCTGGTGGTGAGCCGGCACCCGGTGGACACCTGGTGGGGCGAGATCGCCCGGGTGTTGCGCCCCGGTGGCAGTTACCTGTCCCAGCAGATCGGCGCCGGCACGGTGCGGGAGCTGAGCGAGGCGATCCTCGGGCCGCTCCCGCCGCCGGCCGCCCGCCACCCCGAGCAGGCGGTCGCCGCCGCCGGGGCCGCCGGGCTGGCGGTCGTGGACCTGCGTACGGCCACCCTGCGTATGGTGTTCCACGACATCGGCGCGGTGGTCTACTTCCTGCGCAAGGTGATCTGGACCGTCCCCGGCTTCACCGTCGACCGCTACCACGACGAGCTGCGCCGCCTGCACGACCGCATCCGCGCCGACGGCCCCTTCGTCGCCCACGCCCAGCGCTTCCTCATCGAGGCCCGCCGCCCCTGACCGCCCAGCGACGGTCAGTGGGCGTGGGTGGTGTGGTGGGCGGCGAGGACGTCGGTGCCGAAGTCGCTGGCCGGACGGCGCAGCACGGTGTGCGCGTGGTTGCCGTCGTCGGTGGTGTTGTCGTACTCGATCAGCAGGTCGTCGCCCTGGATCCGGTAGTAGTGCCGCTGCCCGGGGCGGGTCGCGCCGGCCCAGGCGAAGTGCAGCTCCCCGCCGTCGAGCCGGCCCGCCTCGCGCGCCGCCAGCTCGGGCGGGAGCCGGTCCAGGTAGAGGGCGACGAGCTGGTCGAGCAGCGCCCGCCCCGTCGGGGTGAGCCGATCCCGGGGTACGCCGAGCGGATCGAGCCGCTCCGGGGCGGTGGGCCGGGTGGCGCTGATGATGTCGGCCGGCGCCTCGTCGGCGATGATCGTGGCGGCCCGCCCGGCCGGCCCGAGCGCGTCGAGCAGCTCGCGGGCCAGGTCCTCCTCGGGGCCGAGCGGCCGGGAGACCGGGCGGCCGGCGTGCCGGACGGTGGCCGGGTTGGCGCCGAGGAACAGCGGGGCGGGGGAGACCTGGTCGTCGACCACGGTCATGCTCACCGACAGGTGGTGCCCCTCGAACCGCCACCCCCACCGGTCGTCGCGGGCCGGGTCGCCGAAGACGGCCACCCAGTAGTCGCCGCTGTGCCGGCCGCGCCGCCAGTCCTCCGCCCGGTCGAGCACCTCCTCAAGCGCGACGACCGCCATGGCCTGGGCGTACGCGGCGGGGCTGAGCGCGGTGGCGAGCAGCCGGTGGGCGGCCTTGCGGGCGGTGGCGTCCACGTCGGCCAGGCTGACCCCGGGCCGGGGCCGGGGTCGGTACTCCAGCCAGCGCCGGGCGTCGTCGTCGTCGAAGTCGTGCCGGGCCCGCTGCCGGGCCGGCTCGTCGAGCGCCGTCAGCAACGCGCCGGCCGCCGCGCGCATCTGCTCGGTTACGGGATCCTCCACCGCACCTGTATACCGCCTGGCCGGGTCCTGCGCGGGAGCACGGCGGGAGGCCAGTTCCGGTCGAGCAGGTTGGTGCGATCATCCCGGTACCGGCGGACAGCTTGCCGAGCCGGTGGGGGAGGGGTCGGATGGACGATCGGGTTTACGTCGGCAACGCGGCGGTGGACGGGGCGACGGACGCGGGCTGGCTGCTCGGCCACTTCAAGCCGCCCGGCGACGTCCGGCACAGCACCGAGGTCGAGGTGAAGTGGGGCGTGCACCCGGCCGGGGAGGCCCGCTCGACATGGGCGACGGGGGAGCGGCGTACCGCGCTGCTGGTGCTGATCAGCGGCGCGTTCCGGGTCGAGCTGCCGGATCGGACGGTGCTGCTGCGGGACCCGGGCGACTACGTGGTGTGGGGCCGGGGCGTGGACCACTCCTGGTACGCCGAACGGGAGTCGGTGCTGCTCACCGTGCGCTGGCCCTCGGTGCCCGGCTACCGGGTGGATCCGCCGGTCCGCAGCCCACGGTGAATCGGGCGGGGACCCCGGGTAGCGGATCATCTCGTCGCTCTGCTGTAATCATCTGACCCATACGCAGAGCGAGCATCTGGCTCCGATGTGTTCGTCAATTGTCACAGTCATGCAACGCGGTAGCCCCTTGATCCTCGGAGGGGGCCGGGATGCATCGATGAAGCGGCGCCCCGGGCCGCGGGGGGATCCCCGGACCAGCCAAGGAGGATCATGTCCGTCAGCCCCGCCTCGTCGCGCGCCGGATGGCATCTGTCCCAGCCCGCGGTTCCCGGGCGTCCCCCCGGCGGCCAGCGTCGCCCGGCCAACACGGGCACCCCGGTGCTCACGGTCACCCTCAACATCCCGCTGGCCTGTGACGAGTCGCTGAGCCCGGCCGCGCGGCGACTGCTGGAGGCCGCCCGCGAGCTGCTGGAACGCGGCGACGCCGTGATCACCGGCGGGAGCGGCCCGGCGGAGCGGCGGCCCGACCCGGTGCCGGCCGGGCGTTCGCCGGCCCTGCCCCTCGCGCCGGCCGTCCCGGCCCTGCACATCCTGGCCGCGTCCCGATCCGTGCTGCGCGACGGCGAGCCGCTGCCGCTCACCCGGCTGGAGTTCGACCTGCTGCTGCACCTGGTCGCCAACCCCCGCCGGGTGTTCACCCGGTTGCAGCTGCTCAACGCCGTCTGGGGCTACGAGCACGCCGGCGTCCGCACCGTCGACGTGCACGTGCGCCGGCTGCGCGGCAAGGTCGGCGTCGACGTCCCGCTGGTCACCACCGTCTACGGCGTCGGCTACCGGCTCGCCGACGACGCCCGCGTCACGATCGACCGCACCGGCTGACCGGCGTCGGGGACTGGGAGGCTGCCCCGGGCGCGGCCGCCGGCGTCGTGGCCGGGCACGATGGTCGGGTGCGTGTCCGTCCGATCACTCCCGAGCGACTCGTCGCCGAGCTGACCGACCGGCTCGCCGGCGCCGCCGTACCGGGCCGGCTGAGGGTGGCCGTCGACGGTCCGCCGGCCGCCGACCCGGACGCCCTCGCCGCCGCCCTGGTCGATCCGCTGCGCGCCGCGGGGCGTCCGGTGCTGCACGTACGGTCCGCCGACTTCCTCCGGCCCGCCTCGGTCCGCCTCGAGCACGGCCGGACCAATCCCGACGCGTACTACGAGGGCTGGCTCGACGAGGCCGGGCTGCGCCGGGAGGTCCTCGACCCGGCCGGCCCCGACGGGTCGGGGCGGGTGCTGCCCTCACTCTGGGACGCCGGCGCCGACCGGGCCAGCAGGGCGGCGTACGTCGAGCTGCCGCCCGGAGGGGTGGTGCTGGTCAGCGGGGCGCTGCTGCTCGGCGGCGGGCTGCCGTTCGACGTCATCGTCCACGTGGAACTCTCCCCGGCGGCGCTGGCCCGGCGGACCGACCCCGGGCTGCGCTGGACGCTGCCCGCCTTCGCCCGGTACGCCGACGAGGTGGCGCCCGCCTCCTTCGCCGACGTGGTGGTCCGGGCCGACGACCCACGCCACCCGGCCCTGGTCGAGGCCGCCTGATCCGAAATCCGATGATCCGGTCATCAAGGACGTCAGGTGACGAACCGGATCGGCGCAACGTGCACGAAGGTCGGCAAAGAACGCGGAAGTCCCCGGTTTGACCCGGAGTGGCGGCGGGTAATCGCCCGGCTCACACAGCACGGGTGATCCGCCAGTGCATCCATCGGACCATGTCCGGGGCGCTCGTCGCCCCGGACCGGCATGAGGCGCCAGGAAAGGCAGGCAGCGATGCTCGTCCACGACACGACAGCCCAGGGCCGCTCCCAGGCGGAGGTCGACCAGATCCGGCAGTCCCTGCAGTCGCGGTACGACGAGCTGACCGCGGAATACGAGCAGGCCGTGGTGCAGAGCCAGGTGCTCCGGCTGGTCGAGATCGGCGACACCGCCGGCGACGACCAGGCCGACAGCGGCACCAAGACCGCCGAGCGGGACACCGCCCAGTCCCTGCTGCGCAGCATCCTGGACCGGCGGGCCCAGTTCGAGCACGCGCTCACCCGGCTCGACGAGGGCACGTACGGCTTCTGCGAGGGCTGCTCCGCGCCGATTCCCGTGGAGCGGCTGGAGATCTTCCCGTCCGCCACATCCTGCGTGTCCTGCAAGCAGAACCGGGAGCGGCGGGCGGCCTGAGCGGCCCCGGTCGCGCCCAGCGCAACGGCCAGCGATTGCCGGCGCTGCCCGGCGGCGACTGACGGCGGAATCATCCCGACGGGGTGAGGCGGGCTCACCCGCTCCCCGAACAGTCTGGACGGTGTGTGCGGTCCGTCGTCGACGCGGCCGCCAAGCCGACAGGAGGTGGGCCATGGTTCGGGTGGTATCGGATCCACGCCGTGGCGGGGTGCTGCATGTGGTCGGGCAGTCCGACGGCCCCCGGCGCGGCGAGCGGTCCGGTCGGTTCAATCCGACCCGGCAGTGGCGGGGGCCCAGCGGGCCGCCGCGACGCACAGACGACCGACGATGGGAAACCGACCAACGGGGGTGGGCAGATGGCTGAGCAGCTGAGTACCGCGGTTGAGTCCTCCATCGAGAAGACCAACCTGATCCTCAAGGACATCGAGCAGGCCTACGGGTGGCCGAAGTCCCAACGCAACCAGTCCTACTGCGCCCTGCGTACGGTGCTGCACCTGCTGCGCGACCGGATGCCGGTGCAGGAGAGCGCCGAGTTCGCCCAGCAGCTGCCGGTGCTGCTGCGCGGCATCTACTTCGACGGCTGGCAGCCGACGAACGTGCCGGTGAAGCTGAACCGGGACGACTTCCTGTTCGAGGTGCGGCAACGCTTCCCGTACGACGTCGAGGGAGGCACCGAGCGGGTGGTCCAGGTGGTGCTGGACGCCCTGAGCCAGCACATCACCCCGGGGCAGTGGCAGGACGTGAAGGACAACATGCCCCAGGACCTGGTGCAGAACTTTCCCTGACCGGCAGTCCCGACCGGCCCGCCCCACCATCGGTGGAGCGGGCCGTCCGCGTCGACCCGTCGCCGCCGCTCTAGGCGAGGTCGAGGCGGAAGACCTCGAAGGCGGCGCCGTACCGGACGCCCAGGCGGGTGCCGGCCGGGCGGGCCAGCCCCTCGAGGAACTCCTCCGCGTCGAAGCCGCCGTCGCCCAGCCCGCTCAGGTACGCCCCGTGCGCCCGCAGCGACGCCACGCCCCGGTCGAAGGTGGCGGTCACGTCCACCCCGTGCCGGGCCCGCGGCGAGGCCGCCGCCCACACCTCGCGTACCCGGGGCCACGGCTCGACACCGTCCACCAGCTGCTCCGGGAAGAGCCACCGGTTGCCGGCGTCGCGGACCCCGTCCAGCACCGCCCGGCCGCACGCGATGTGGTCGGCCTGATTCAGCGCGTACGCCCCGTCCCAGGTGTCCCGGAAGTTGTTGGTGATCACGATGTCGGGGCGGTGCCGGCGGACCACACCGGCGACCTCCCGGCGCAGCGGGACCCCGTACTCCAACAGCCCGTCCGGCAGGCCCAGGAACTCCACCGTGTCCACCCCGACCACCGCCGCAGACGCGCGTTGCTCCTCCTCCCGGAGCACCCGGGCGCGGTCCGGCGGCATCCCGTCGATGCCGGCCTCGCCGCTGGTGAGCAGGCAGTAGACGACCTGCTTGCCCTGCCCGGTCCAGCGGGCCACCGCGGTCGCCGCGCCGAACTCCAGGTCGTCGGGGTGGGCCACCACGGCGAGCGCCCGCTGCCAGTCCTCGGCTAGCGGCGTCAATGGCTCCGGCTGCCCCACGGCCATCTCCTCTCCGGCGTACTCTCCGCCATCCTGGCACCGACCGGGCCGGCGCGCCGGTCACGTCCGCGCCCACCACCTTCACCGTCAACGGCCTCACCCGCCGCAACGGGCGAGTCCCGGCGGGCCCGGCGAACGGTCCGTGTCGCCCGGTCCCGCCGTCTAACGTGTGGTTAGAGAAGATCGCGTGGGGTATCACCCGCTCCACGACGAACCCCGACGTACGCGGGGGCGGCACACCCGAGGGAGCACCCATGGCACTCAACGACGACGACATGCAGACCAGCGGCGGCGGCGCGGAGGGACCGGCCGACGGTGGCGCGACCCTGGGCCAGCGGGACGGCGGCGCGGACGGTGCCGCCGACCGCGGCGCGGAGCGCGGGGCGGATCGCGGCGCCGACCGGGGCGCCGAGGGGCCGGCCGACGGTGGCGCCACCCCGGGCAAGCAGGACGGTGGCGCGGACGGCGGCGCCGAGGGCCCGGCCGACGGCGGTGCGACCCCCGGTCAGCGCGACGGTGGCGCCGACGGCAGTGCCCGCTGACGGCTCGTCATGCGCCACATCGACCCGCCGGGCGGCGACAGCCGCCCGGCGGTTTTGTCCTCCGCCACGGCGGCGCTCGCCCGCTGCGTGGCCGTCGATCCGGCCAAGTTCGCCGCCGACCACTGGGGGCGTAGCCCACTGCTGTCCCGGGCGGCCGAGTTGCCCAACCCGGACGGGTTCACCGACCTGCTCAGCCCCGCCGACGCCGACGAGCTGCTCAGCCGCCGCGGCCTGCGTACCCCGTTCCTGCGGGTGGCCAAGGACGGCGAGCTGGTGCCCGCGGCGCGTTACACCGGCGGCGGTGGCGCGGGCGCGGAGATCGGCGACCAGGTCCTCGACGAGAAGATCCTCGAGCTGTACGCCGACGGCGCCACCCTGGTGCTGCAGGGCCTGCACCGGACCTGGCCGGCACTGGTCGACCTCGCTCGCGACCTGGGCGCCATGCTCGGCCAGCCCACCCAGGTCAACGCCTACCTGACCCCGGCCGGCAGCCAGGGCTTCGCCACCCACTACGACACCCACGACGTCTTCGTGCTCCAGGTCGACGGCCGTAAGCACTGGCGGATCCACCCGCCTGTGCTGCCCGACCCGCTGGAGCGGCAGCCCTGGGGCGGGCGGGCCGACGAGGTGTCCGCCACCGCCGAGGGGCGGCCCGCGCTGGACGTGGTGCTCGCCCCGGGCGACGCGCTCTACCTGCCCCGCGGCTGGCTGCACAGCGCCCAGGCGCAGGAGGCCAGCTCGCTGCACCTGACCGTGGGCATCCGGGTGCTGACCCGGTACGCCCTGGTCGAGGAGCTGCTGGCGCTCGCCGCCGAGGATCCTCGGCTGCGGTCCGGGCTGTCCTTCGGCGTCGACGTGGCCGACCCGGACGCCATCGAGCCGGAACTGACCGAGACGGTGGAGGCGCTGCGCGACTGGCTGCTGCGGGTCGACCCGGCCGCCGTGGCCGCCCGGATGCGGAACCGGGCCTGGCCGGCCGTCCGGCCGGCACCCATCCGCCCCCTGGCCCAGGCCGCCGCGCTGGCCGCGCTGACCGCGGACAGCCGGGTCGCCCCGCGGGAGGGCCTGCGCTGGCAGCTCGAGCCGAGCGGGGACGGGCGGATCGTGCTGCGCCTGTTCGACCGCACCATCACCCTGCCCGGGACCTGCGAGCCGGCCCTGCGCGCCGTACTCACCGGCGAGGTGACCCGGGTCGGTGACCTGCCCGGCCTCGACGACGACGCCGACCGTCTGGTGCTGGCCCGCCGCCTCCTCAAGGAAGCCGCCCTGACCCCCACCTGACCGGGGTGGGGATCAGCGGGGGGCCAGGGCGACGAGAAGGATGGTTGTCGCCAGGGCGGCGGCGACCACCACGGTGATCGCGCGGGGGGTCAGCACGGCGTGCCGGCGGTCGGCCAGCAGGCGGGCCGGGGCCAGCCCGACCAGCGGGCCGAGCAGCGTCACCACCAGGGCCAGCACCGGCATCCCGACCGCCAGGTCCCCGCCGGAGCCGGCGCCCAGCGCCCGCGCGCCCACCCCCAGCGCGTACGCGACGACCGACCCGCCGACCCCGCAGAGCACCAGCAGCGGGTTCGTCGAGCCGGGCAGCTCGCCCCGCTGGCGGATCCGGTCCAGCAGGTCCCGAACCCCGCGCAGCCGGGGCACCGGGTCGCCGGTGGCGTCCCGAGCCGGCCCGGGCGGGTCGCCCAGCCGCCCGCCGGAGCGGACCCGAGCGCTCAGCTCCCCCCACAGGTGGGCGGCCTCGGCGTCCACCCGGTCCACCAGCTCCCGCGCCTCGGCGACCTCCGCCTCGGCCCGGCGGACCTGCTCCGCGGCTTCGGCCACGGCCCGGTCGGCGGCGGCGCACTGCTGCGCGTACCAGGTGTGCGCCTCGGCGCGCTTGGCGGCCACCCGGGCGGTCAGCTCGGAGAGCCGGCGGATCTGGGCGGCGTACGTCTCACTGGCGATCGGTCCGTTCATCGGGACGGACCGTAGGGGATGATCACCTGTCCGGTGCGGTGCACCGCCCGGTCGAAGTAGAGGCCCCGCCACGGGCGCGGGTACCAGTCCGGCCCGCCGGTGCCCGGATAGAGCGAGGAGCCCAGCTCGGCGCCCTGCACGTCGAGCGCCACCCAGGCGCCGATGTTCTCGATGCGGGCCGCCGGGCCGCCCAGGTCGGCCCGCATCCGGGCCACCCCCCGCCACCAGGCCAGCACGTGCGTACGCCGTTCCGGCCCGTCGTGCAGGATCCGGCGCAGCTGCTCCAGCCCGGTCCGCCGGCCCGCTTTTCCGGCAAGCTGCCCGGCGGCCGCGTCGACCGCGTACAGCAGCAGGTAGTGCGGGCTGTTCGGGGTGCCCGGGGCGCCGAGGGAGTCGCCCACCTCCGCCATCAGCTCGGGCACCGTCTCCTCGTCGTACCAGGCCGCGTCGTCGGCCAGGTCCTCGTAGAGGGCGCGGGCGGTCGGGTCGGCGTCGGGGTCGAGGCAGGCGATGGAGAACCGGGCCGTGCCGGGGCGGTGCTGGCGGGCCAGCGAGCGGGCGGCGGCGTCCAGCACCGCGCACGCCTCGTCCACCCGGGTGCCGAGCACGGCCAGGTTCCGTCCGGGTGCCCGGGGCAGCCGCAGCGCCGCCGAGCGGGCCTGTACGTCGATGATCTCCCCGAGCAGGGCCACCGGGCTGCGCGGCACCCCCTGCTCGGGGGCGGCCAGCGCGCCGTAGTCGGGCGCGTCGGCGAGCCTCGGGATCGAGTCGCCGTCGAAGAGTCGGGCCGGGGAGGCGTCCTGCGGGCGCATCCGCCACAGCCGGTGCTGCAGCTCGCTCCACGTCTCCCAGTCGCTGGCCGACGGGATACGCGCCACCTGGTTCCCCTCGACCAGCCCCGACTCGGCGTTGACCACCGCGTGGTGCCGGGGCAGCGACTGCGCCGCGTCGTTGCGTTCGGCGAGGATGCGCAGCGCCTTCGGCAGCGCGATGCGCAAGGTGAACTGGGCGACCAGCGCCGGGCGGCCCCACAGCGCCTCGATGCCGCGTACGTCCTGCGAGGCGAGCACCAGGTGGATGCCCTGCGAGCGGCCCCGCCGGGCCAGGTCCTCCAGCAGGTCGGCGGCCTCCCGGGCGACCACGTCCCGGCCCGCGAGCAGCGCCTGGAACTCGTCCACCACGGCCACGATGCGCGGCCAGCGCCCGGACGGGTCCACCGCGCGCAGCTCGGCGAGCTTGGTGACCTCGTGCTTTTTCGCCGCGTCCGCCCGGCGGCGCAGCTCCTCGGCGAGGAAGCGCAGCAGGGCCAGCCCGAACTCCCGGTCGGTGTTGACGTTGATCCCGACCAGCCGCATGTGCGGCAGCCAGCTCGGGTCCCGCCGGCCCTGGGCGAACCGGGCGAAGGACACCCCCTCCTTGAAGTCCAGCAGATAGAACTCCAGCTCCGCGGGGGAGTAGCGGGCGGCGAGCGCGCCGATCCAGGCGAAGATCAGGTTGGTTTTGCCGGTGCCGGACGGGCCGCCGATCAGCGCGTGCGGCGGGTAGTCGCCGAGGGGCAGCAGCACCGGCCGCCCGTGCCGGCCCTCGCCGATCGGCGCGGTCAGCCCGGCGGCCGAATCCTCCCTCCAGTAGTCCTCGGGCGGCGGGAGCAGGTCGGTGAAGGGCGCCGGCGGGGGACCGGCGTTGACCCGGGAGGCCGCCTCCCGGCAGGTCTCGGTGACGAGCCCGGCCGGGGGCGGCTCGTCGAGCCCGACCGGCAGCCCGGCGATCCGGGCGTCGTCCGGCTCGACCACGATCCGGGTCACCGTCGGGTCGTCCGGCAGCGCCACGCCGCGGACCACCAGGTGTACGCCGCAGGCCGCCCCGGTACGCACCACCCGGTCCAGCTGGCCGCGCTCGTGCCGGGACAGCTCCTCGCCGCCGAGCAGCACCGCCACCCGCCACGGCTCGGGGCGGCGGCCGGTGGCGGCGGCCAGCTCGCGCAGCGTCGCGTACTCGCCGGCCAGCACGGTCTCGTTGATCCGGCGGATCTGCTCCACCAGGTCGTCCAGCAGCCGCCCCAGCCCGCCTGGGCCGACGAAGGTGAGCAGCCCGGCCGTGCCGAGTGGGGCGAACCCGGCCAGCCCACCCCCCAGGTGCTCCGGGTCGTACCCGAACAGCCGGACCGTGCCCGGCTCGACGCGCCCGAGCGAGCGCAGCAGCAGGGCCGGCACCACCGCGGCGATGCCCGCTTGGTCACCGCCGGCCAGGTGCACGTGACCGGCGTCCAGCAGCGGCACCAGCGCCGGCACCGGCTCGGCGCCGGGGATGCGTACCGTGCCGACCCGGACCGCGCCGGGCGCCTCGTCCCGATCGGCCGGGGTGACCCGCCACCGTTCCCAGGGCGCGGATGCCGCGCCGGGCGCCTCCCGCGCCGCGGCCGTGGCCGCCCGCCGGACCAGCTCGGCGATCCGGGCGGTGTGCCGGGCGTCGATCTCGGCCAGCCGGCCGTCGCGGGCCGCGCCCACCCGCTCGGGTACGGCCGCCGCGGCCCGGCGCACCCGGGCCAGGCGGTCCCGGCCGGCGGCCAGGTCGGCGTCGGCGGCGGCCAGCCGGTTCCGGGCCGCGCCGAGAGCCTCGGAGAGCATCCCCCGGACCCGCGACACCACCTGGGTGCGGACGTCAGCCATGCGTACCCCGGGACGGCTCCCGCTCGTCGGCGGGCTGCGGCAGGTCGCGGCCGAGCCGGTCCAGCAGCACCCCGGTGACCACCCCGGCGGTGACCGCGGGGTCCGCCGCGTGCGGCTGCTCCTGGTCGGTGGCGCGGCGCGGCGGTGGCATCCGGCACACCCGGGTGAGCAGGGTGTCCAGCACCGGCGGCGGCAGCCCGGGCAGCAGGTCCCGGACCCGCCCGTCCAGCTCCCGGCGTAGCCGGCCCAGGTCGTCGGCGCGGGGCGGGTGCCCGAGCAGCTCCCCGGCCAGGTCGCGCAGCAGCGGCGGGGCGACCGCGGCCAGCCCCAGCCCCACGTCGGCGTGCGCCCGGCGCAGCTCGCGGTGCAGCCGGTCCCGGTCGCCCGAGCGGACCCCGGTCACCACCCGGCGCAGCAGCTCCCGGGCGTCGCCGACCCGCTCGTCCGGCTCGTCCGGCGGGCCCTCCCGGCCGCCGGTCAGCTCCGCCACCCGCACCGACCACCAGCGCCGCGCCGTCGGATCGACGCCCTGGTCCGGTACGGCGGCCGGCGCCGGCGCCGCCACCTCCCGGGGCGTGTCGTGCTTCGACTGTCGGCTGTCGGCGGTCGGCGCGGGCGTCCCGTCGGCGGCGATCCCGATCGCGGCCAGGTACGCGGACAGCTGCTCCTGCGCCACCCGCAGCGCGTACCCGGCGGTCTCGGCGTGCTCGGTCGCGGCCGACAGCTCCGGCACGCCCATCGGGTCGGCCGACTCCTGCCGCACCCAGCGCAGCCGGTCGGTGGCCTGGCCGAACTTCTCCAGCGCGACGGCGAGCTGGGCGAGCGGCAGCTCGTCGGCGACGGCGCGTACCTGCGCGCCGATGTCCTCGACGATGGACACGGCCGGCCCTAGAGGGTGGAGACGTAGAGCTGCGCCTGCTCGACCGCGACCAGGGTGGCGGCGAGGCACTCCTCCAGCTCCTGGCTGGCCTGGGTCAGCGACGCCTGGGCCGCCTCGACCGTCTCGTGCCCGCTGCCCTCCAGGGCGCCGGCCAGGGTCTGCTGTGCCTCGGCCAGTTTCTCACCGGCCGCGTGCACGGCTGTCTGCCCGTCACCTATCTGCTGGAGGGCGACATCGATGGCTGACTTCAGCTCGGCGACGCTCGCCACGGGGGACCTCCTGGGGGCGGGGAGATCTCCATTACAACCCATCGCGGCGGGTGGGAGAACATCCGCCCTCGCGGTGTTCCTGCCCGGCTGCCCGATTACGGCCCCTGACGTGCGTCGAGGCGCTTCCGCGCCCGGCGTGCCGGTCCCGCCGGCGGGGCAACCGGTCCCGTCCACGGGCCGCCCCGCCCGTCGCGTGCCCGGGCGCCAAGCCGACCGGCGGCGGCGCTCAGCCGTCCCGGGGCAGCCAGCGCGGGCCGTGCACCTCGGCGCCCAGCGCGCCCACCCGGGCCCGCAGCTCCCGGTCGGCGGTGACCACGACGCGGCGGCGCCGCGCCGCCGCGGCGACCAGCTCGACCATGGTGTCGTCACCGGAGCCGGTGGCGGCGACCACCCCGACGCCCGGCACCGCCGGCACGCCCCGCGCCGCCCCCTCCACCACCAGCACCACCTCGACCGGCGGCGGCAGCTCCGGCGGTACGCCCGTCTCGGCCAGCGGCACCAGCGCGTCGCGCAGCCGGGCTGCCGCCCCGGCCCGGTCCCGCCACCAGCCGTCCGGCCGCGAGCCCACCACGTTCGCGCCGTCGACGATCAGCAGCGGCCTGGTGTCCATGTCCCCAAGCGTGCCACCGAGCCGGCTGCCACCCACTCTCGACCCGCTCGCGTTTGTCCCGCCGACCGCCGGGTAGCCACCGCCGACCGTGCCGCGCCAGGTCGCCTCGGCGATCCTGCCCGCCCGAGGAGCGGAGGACAGAGATGATGGGACCCGGTGACTTCGGCTCCGACCCGTGGGACGAGTTCCTGGCCCGGTACTTCGGGCGAGGCGAGGGGGGACGCCGGCCGGCGCACCGGGTCGACATCACCCGGCTGATGACCGCCGACGCGCGGGAGATGCTCGCCGACGCCGCCCGCCGGGCGGCCGAGAAGCACAGCAACGACCTGGACACCGACCACCTGCTCTGGGCGGCGCTGCAACGCGAGCCGCTGCGCGACCTGGTACGCCGCGCCGGCGCCGACCCGGACGCCCTGCTCAACGCCCTCGGCGGGCGCGGCCAAGGGGCGCCCCGGGGCGAGGTGCCACCGAACCTGTCGCTCACCCCGGCGGCCAAGCGGGCGCTGCTCGACGCCCACCAGCTGTCCCGGGCGATGGGCGCCAACTACATCGGCCCCGAGCACATCCTGATGGCCCTGCCGCTGAACCCGGAGTCGCCCGCCGGGCGGATGCTCGCCGCCGGCCGGATCCAGCCGGAGTCGTTGCAGGCGGCCAGCGCGGAGCGCGGGGGCGCGCCGCGACCCGACCGGGGCACCCCCACCCTCGACCAGTACGGCCAGGACCTCACCGAGTTGGCCCAGAACGACCAGATCGATCCGGTGATCGGGCGGGCGGACGAGATCGAGCAGGCGGTGGAGATCCTGTCCCGCCGGACCAAGAACAATCCGGTGCTCATCGGTGAGGCCGGCGTCGGCAAGACCGCCATCGTGGAGGGGCTCGCCGAGCGGATCTGCGACGGGGACGTGCCGCAGACCCTGATCGGCAAGCGGGTGATCCAGCTCGACCTGCCTGGCCTGGTCGCCGGCACCCGCTACCGCGGTGACTTCGAGGAACGGCTGAAGAAGGTGATCGATGAGATCCGGGCGCACCGCGACGAGCTGATCATCTTCCTGGACGAGATCCACACACTGGTCGGCGCGGGCGGCGCCGGCAGCGAGGGCGGCATGGACGCGTCCAACATGCTCAAGCCCGCGCTGGCCCGGGGCGAGCTGAGGGTGATCGGCGCGACCACGCTGGACGAGTACCGGCGCAGCATCGAGAAGGACGCCGCGCTGGCCCGCCGGTTCCAGCCGGTCTTCGTGCCCGAGCCCAGCGTCGAGGACAGCGTCACCATCCTGCGCGGCCTGCGCGACCGGTACGAGGCGCACCACCAGGTCCGCTTCACCGACGAGGCGCTCGTCGCCGCCGCCGAGCTGTCCGACCGGTACGTCACCGATCGCTACCTGCCGGACAAGGCGATCGACCTGATCGACCAGGCCGGCGCCCGGGTTCGGCTGCGTACCCGGACCCCCGCCGAGGACGTGCGGGAGGTGGAGCGGCAGCTCGACGAGGTCCGCCGCAACAAGGAGCAGGCGGTCGCCGACGAGCAGTACGAGCGCGCCTCCGAGCTGCGCGACCGGACGGCCGAACTGGAGGACCAGGTCCGCCGCGCGAAGGGGGAGGGCGAGACCCCGAACGTGCCGACGGTCGGGCCGACGGAGATCGCCGAGGTGGTCTCCCGGGCCACCGGCATCCCGATCAACCAGCTCACCGAGGAGGAGCGGGACCGGCTGCTGCGCCTGGAAGGGTATCTGCACGAGCGGGTGATCGGGCAGGACGACGCGGTCCAGGTGGTCGCCGAGGCGGTCCGCCGTTCGCGTACCGGCATGGCCGACCCGAACCGGCCGATGGGCAGTTTCCTCTTTCTCGGCCCGACGGGCGTGGGCAAGACCGAGCTGGCCCGGGCCCTGGCCGAGGCGCTCTTCGGCGAGTCGGACCGGATGGTCCGGGTGGACATGAGCGAGTTCCAGGAGCGGCACACGGTCAGCCGGCTGGTCGGCGCCCCGCCGGGGTACGTCGGGTACGAGGAGGCCGGCCAGCTCACCGAGGCGGTCCGCCGCCGCCCGTACGCGGTGGTGCTGCTCGACGAGATCGAGAAGGCGCACCCGGATGTGTTCAACATCCTGCTCCAGGTGCTCGACGACGGCCGGCTCACCGACAGCCAGGGCCGGACGGTGAACTTCAAGAACACCGTACTGATCATGACGAGCAACCTGGGTTCGGAGCTGATCACCGGCACCCAGCGCACGGTCGGCTTCGCCACCGGCGAGCCCGGCCAGCAGCAGGCCGCCGAGCTGCGGGAGCGGCTGATGCGCCGGCTCCAGGAGAACTTCCGGCCGGAGTTCCTCAACCGCATCGACGAGGTCATCATCTTCCAGCGGCTCGAGGCCCAGCAGCTGCGCCAGATCACCGAGCTGCTGTTGGAGGAGACCCGCCGCCGGCTGCACGCCCAGGACATCCAGGTCGACTTCACCACGGCCGGTGTCGACTGGCTCGCCGAGCACGGCTACCAGCCCGAGTTCGGTGCCCGGCCGCTGCGCCGGGTGATCCAGCGGGAGGTCGACAACCGGCTCTCCCGGATGTTGCTGGAGGATGCGGTATCTCCCGGCCAGCGGGTCATCATCGATGCGCGGGACGGGCAGCTCGCCTTCGAGGTGGCTGCCGGCGACCGCGGCTACAAAGCGGCCGTGACGTCCCATCCGCGGTGAGCGGTGAGGCGCCATCCGCGCAACGCGGCGAGGTTCCATCCCCGACGGAGCGGAGGGCGGACATGACCGAACCCGAGGAGACCCGGGAGGAGACCGAGCGGCGCGAACCGATCGTGAGCCCGCCGACGGCGAACCCGTCCCGGGTCAAGGTGCCGCCGGAGGGTGTGAAGAAGCAGACCGACGAGGGCGACCGGACCCCGTCCGGGCCGCCGCCGGAAGAGGAGGCGTGATGGTACGCGAACAGCGCGTGGAGCCCGAGGTGGACGTGCTCTGGGACGACTTCCACGCCCTGGTGAACGTCCCCTCCGAGCAGTTGCGCCAGTGGCTGCTGACCCGGGGTTCGGGCGAGGAGTCGTTCGGCCCCGACCCGAACATGGGCCTGCCCGAGCCGGGCCGGCACATCCTGCGGGTGCTGAGCAAGCGCAAGGTGGATCTCACCCGGGAGGACGTCGAGGTGATGCAGGAGGCGGTCGACCGCATCCAGTCCCTCATCGACGCCCGGCCGAGCGGGGGCAACACCGACAACGAGTGGCGGTACTCGCTGCTCGACCTCGGCCACGACGCCCTCGTCGAACGCTGAGCCGGCTCTTCGGCACGGTGAGCTGGACCTGCCCGACGGCACCCGGACTGCGTCCCGGGTGCCGTCCGCGTGGGCGCTGCTACTAGGTCTCCATGCTGGGCAGCTGCAGCCCGGCCGCGTCCGCGGCGGCCTGCCGGTCGGCGCGGGTCTGCTCCTCCCGGCTGAGCAGGTTGGCGTACTCGGTGATGTCGGCGGGGCCGGGCACCTCCGGCAGCCGGCGCAGAAAGGTCTCCACGTCCTGGGATGCGGCGGTGTGCGCGGCGGCCGCCTGGCGCAGCAGCTCCCGCTGGTCGGCGGCGGGGTACAGATCAGTCATGCCGCCCTGATACCCGCGCTCAGGCGGTTCGCACCCCACCGGTCGCGGCCCGGGCGCCGAAGTCGGGATGCCGCGGCAGCCAGGCCAGGTAGTCGGGATGCGGCGACAGCGCGTCGGTGTACGGGTGGGCCGGCCGTCGGGGTCGACTGGTATGAAGAAGCGATGACGAGCGACGCCGCCCCCTCCCGCACGGACCCCGCCGACGAGGTCGTGGACCTCTGCCGCGACCTGCTGCGCATCGACACCACCAACACCGGGGACAACGACACGAGCGTCGGCGAGCGGCGCGCCGCGGAGTACGTCGCGGAGAAGCTCGCCGAGGTCGGGGTCGACGCCGAGATCCACGAATCCGCACCCGGCCGGGCCAACCTGGTCGCCCGGATCCCCGGCACCGACCCCGGGCGGGACGCCCTGCTGGTGCACGGCCACCTCGACGTGGTGCCCGCCGACCCCGACGAATGGTCGGTGCACCCGTTCTCCGGCGAGATCCGCGACGGCTACCTGTGGGGCCGTGGCGCGATCGACATGAAGGACTTCGACGCGATGGTGCTCGCCGTGGTCCGTGGCTGGCAGCGCTCCGGCGTACGCCCGTCGCGGGACATCGTGCTCGCCTTCACCGCCGACGAGGAGGCCGGCGGCGACTACGGCGCGCACTACCTCACCGAGCGGCACCGCGACCTCTTCGACGGCTGCACCGAGGCGATCGGCGAGGTGGGCGGCTTCTCGTACTCGATCGACGAGCAGCGACGGCTCTACCTCATCGAGACGGCCGAGAAGGGCCTCGACTGGCTGCGCCTGCACGCCAAGGGCCGCCCCGGCCACGGCTCGATGATGCACGACGACAACGCGGTCACCGCGCTCGCCGAGGCGGTCGCCCGGATCGGCCGGCACCGCTTCCCGGTAGTGGTCACCGACACCGTACGGGCGTTCCTCGCGGAGGTTTCCGACGTCCTCGGCATCGAGATCGACCCGGAGGACCCGGAGACCGCGATCGCCAAGCTCGGCCCGATCGCCAACCTCATCGGCGCGACCATCCGCAACACCGCCAACCCGACCCGGCTGGCCGCGGGCTACAAGGACAACGTCATCCCCGGCCGGGCCACCGCCACCATCGACTGCCGCAGCCTGCCCGGCCAGTCGGAGCTGCTGGAGCGGCAGCTGCGGGAGCTGGTCGGCCCGGACATCGCCATCGAGTACATCCAGCGCCAGCCCGCCCTGGAGACCACCTTCGACGGTGACCTGGTCGACGCCATGTCCGCCGCGCTACGCGCCGAGGACCCGGGTGCCCGCCCGGTGCCCTACATGCTCTCCGGCGGCACCGACGCCAAGGCGTTCTCCCAGCTCGGCATCCGCTGCTTCGGCTTCGCGCCGCTGCGGCTGCCCGCCGACCTCAATTTCTCCGGCCTGTTCCACGGCATCGACGAGCGGGTTCCGCTGGACGGACTACAGTTCGGCGTGCGGGTTCTCGACCGGTTTCTCCGCAGCTGCTAGCCGTGCCCGTCGCGTCGCCGTCGGCGCGGAATCTCCCCCATCGCGAAGGGACTGCCACACATGACCGACCAGCACGGTGAGCTGGACGCCGCCCTCGAGCGGGTGATCGACGCGGCGCGCGCCCACCTCGCCGCCGTCCGCGCCGCCGAGGGGCGGATCGACGACGACGCCGTCTGGCAGGCGTACGTCAACTTGAACAACGCCTCGTTCGCGTACGACGAGCAGCTGCTCGACGCGTTCGGCGAGGTGACCCCGTGGGACGTCGAGGCGATCGACCCGGACGAGGCCGACCAGCGCTTCGGCGCGGTCGAGGGGGTCGAGGCCACCGACCCGCACCCGCGCGTCATCTCGGTGCGGCAGCGCCGCGACTACCGCGTCCCGAGCGTGTCCGCCCTGATCCGGGCGGCCAACGCGGCCCGCCGCGAGGGCATCCCCGAGGAGGACGAGCCGGCCCCGGTCGAGGGCGTCGGCGAGGCCGTGCTGGAGCTGCTGCAGAGCGGCGACGGCTCGCTCAGCGCGCTGGACGTGCCCGAGCTGGAGCCGCTCGACGGCCTGGTCATGGTCAGCGAGGTCGGCACCCCGGTCGACCTGGAGTCGTTCGACGACGACGACCCGGTCGGCCCGTTCCAGCCGGCCCCCGACGACCGCCTCGTCGGCCGGCTCGACGAGCACCCGTTCCTCGAGCTGGACGAGGAGCACGACCACGCCCACTAGCCGGCCGTGACGCCCCCGGGGCCCGACCGTTCGGTGCGGGCCCCGGGGGCGTGCGGACCGGAGCGGCGGTGCGCCCGGCCCTCAGCTAGTACGACAGGCCCGGCTGCGGCTGGTTGACCCGGTGGCGGCGCAGCATCACCTGCCGCGTGCCGTCCCGGTACAGCCGCACCCGGGCCAACTCCCAGCCGGAGAACTCCGCCTGGATCGCCAGCTGCGCCGCGGCGGTCAACCGGTCGACGTTCGATGGCAACCGCAGCGGCGCGTATTCGTAGTCCATGACCCCTATGCTGCCCAGCCCGGTGGCCCGCCGCCACCCCCGAGGGTGACCCGAATCGCGTCCGAGCGGCCCGGTCGGGCTCAGCCGTCCCGTTCCGGGTAGCCGACCGGCACCGCCGAGACGTCGTCCAGGGCAGTGACGATCTCCTCGGGCAGGGTCACCCGCTCCACCTGCAGCGCCCCGAGAAGCTGCCCCACCGTGCGGGCGCCGAGGATCGGAGCGGTCACCCCGGGCCGGTCGCGGATCCACGCCAGCGCCACCTCGAGCGGGGACACACCCAGCCCGCCGGCGGCGGTGGCGACCGCCTCCACGATGCTCGAGCAGCGCGGCTCCAGGTAGGTGGCGACGAAGGGCTCGAAGTGCGGCGACGCGGCCCGGGAGTCCGCCGGGCGGCCGTGCCGGTACTTGCCGGTGAGCACCCCACGGCCCAGCGGCGACCAGGGCAGCACCCCCAACCCCATCGCCTCGCAGGCGGGCAACACCTCGCGCTCCACACCCCGCTCCAGCAGCGAGTACTCCACCTGCGCGGCGACCACCGGAGCCCGCCCCGGCCAGGCGGCCTGCCAGGCGGCGGCCCGGGCGGTCTGCCAGCCCGAGAAGTTGGACACCCCCACGTAGCGGGCCTTGCCGCTGGACACCGCATGATCCAGCGCGGCCAGGGTCTCTTCGAGGGGGGTGTCCGTGTCGTACCCGTGCACCTGCCACAGGTCCACGTGGTCGGTGCCGAGCCGGCGCAGCGACGCCTCGAGGGTCCGCAGCAGGTGGCCCCGGGAGCCGTCCCGGCGCCGGCCGCTGCCCGGCCGCAGCCCGGCCTTGGTGGCGATGAGCAGTTCGTCCCGGGTGACCAGGCTGCCGAGCAGCGAGCCGATCACCGACTCGGCGTCGCCGTCGGCGTACACGTCGGCGGTGTCGACGAGGTTGCCACCCGCGTCCAGGTAGCTCTTCAGCTGGGCCGCCGCGTCGTCGGCGTCGGTGTCCCGTCCCCAGGTCATGGTGCCGAGCGCGAGCCGCGAAACCGCCAGCCCGCTTCGGCCGAGCGGTCGCAGTTGCATGGGTGAACCTTATTTCGAACCTCGCGTGACGGACATCCTCGTCCGGAGTCAAGTTCCTGCTCCACCGACCCGGCCGGGGGCATGACCCGTTCGGGGTGAGCCGGTGATCGGCCCGGCCACCCGTATTGCGTAACCTGATGCGACCTGTGGTGCGGACGGTGGGAGGACCAGTGCGACTCGGGCTCAGCCTCGGATACCAGACGGCGTGGAGTACGCCGGCCGATCATCTGGCCCTGGCCCAGGAGGCCGACCGACTCGGCTACTCGGTGGTGTGGGCGGCGGAGGCCTACGGCTCCGACTCGCCCGGCATGCTGGCCTGGATCGCCGGCCAGACCGAGCGGATCGACGTCGGCAGCGCGGTGATGCAGATCCCCGCCCGTACCCCGGCGATGACCGCGATGACCGCGGCGACCATCGACGCGCTCTCCGGCGGCCGGTTCCGCCTCGGCCTGGGCGTCTCCGGCCCGCAGGTCTCCGAGGGCTGGCACGGCGTCCGCTTCGCCAAGCCCCTGGCCCGCACCCGTGAGTACGTCGACATCGTGAAGCTGGCGATCGCCCGCAAGGAGCTGGCGTACGACGGGGAGCACTACACCCTGCCGCTGCCGGACGGGCCGGGCAAGGCGCTGCGGCTGGGCTTCCATCCACCGCGGGCGCACATCCCGATCTACCTGGCCGCCGTCGGCCCGAAGAACCTCGAACTCGCTGGCGAGATCGCCGACGGCTGGCTGGCCGTCTTCTACGCGCCCGAGTTCGCCGAGGAACAGCTCGCATCCGTCCGGGCCGGACGCGCCAAGGTCGGCAAGGAGCTGGCCGGCTTCGACGTGGTGCCGTCCGTTCCGGTGGTGGTCGGCGACGACATCGCCTCCTGCGCCGAGCTGGTCCGCTGGTACGCCGCCCTCTACGTCGGCGGTATGGGCAGCCGGCAGCAGAACTTCTACAACCAGCTGGCCACTCGAATGGGCTACGGCGACGCCGCCCGCGAGGTGCAGGATCTCTACCTGGCCAAGCGGCAGCGGGACGCCGCCGCCGCGGTGCCGATGGAGTTCATCGACCGCACCTCGCTGCTCGGCTCGAAGGAGCGCATCGCCGACCGGATGCGGGAGTACGCCGCCGCCGGCGTGACCACCCTGTCGGTGTCCCTGTTCGCCGCGGACCGGGAGAGCGGTGTGCAGACCCTGCGCACCGTCGCCGAGGCCCTGGAGCTTTCTGGAGTCGGCGAATGACCTGGGTAGAGGCCATCGTCCTGGGCATCGTCCAGGGGCTCACGGAATTCCTGCCCGTCTCGTCCTCCGGGCACCTGCGGATCACCTCGGCGCTCTTCTTCAACCGGGACGCGGGCGCATCCTTCACCGCGGTGACCCAGCTCGGCACCGAGGCAGCGGTGCTCATCTACTTCGCCAAGGACATCTGGCGGATCGTCCGCACCTGGCTGGTCGGTCTGGTGGACCGCTCGGTCCGGTCCAGCCTCGACTACCGGATGGGCTGGTACGTCATCATCGGCACCATCCCGATCGGTATCTTCGGGCTGCTGTTCAAGGACCAGATCCGCACCGCCGGCCGGAACCTGTACCTGGTCTCCTTCACGCTGATCTTCTTCGCGTTGGTGCTGGCCTTCGCCGAGTACTGGGGGCGACAGACCCGTACGCTGGAGAATTTCCGGATGCGCGACGGTATCATCATGGGCTTCGCCCAGGCCATGGCGCTGATCCCGGGTGTCTCCCGCTCCGGCGGCACGCTCACCGCCGGCCTGCTGATCAACCTGACCCGGGAGACGGCGGCGCGCTACTCGTTCCTCCTGGCGATCCCGGCGGTGGTCATCTCCGGGGTGTTCAGCCTCCCGGACGTCTTCGAGCCGTCCGCGCCGGGGACCGCCGCGCCGAGTGTGGCCCAGATGATCGTCGCGACGGTGATCGCCTTCGCCATCGGCTACGCGGCCATCGCCTGGCTGCTGCGCTACGTCGCCCACCACACCCTGTACCTCTTCGTTCTGTACCGGGTGGCGGTCGGTTCGCTGGTCCTCAGCCTGCTCCTGACCGGGGTGATCTCCCCGACCTGATCTGGCTGCTCCGCGGACGCCGCTGGCCGGCACCCGTTGTGGGGTGCCGGCCAGCGGCGTGTTGGTGCTTGTTTGGT
>NZ_JBLROA010000030.1:0-81478 GCF_047921505.1 Micromonospora sp. SL1-18
TCGTCGACCTCATGCGGCACTGGAAACGGGAATCTCCCGCCCTTGAGCTTTAGGCGGGGGAGGATGTCAAGGATTCCTCTCTGACTGCCGTCCGGGGCCCTGGTCGTCCGGGTCGATCGACTGGTGGTGCCTACACCGGTTCGATGCCCCGTCGGTCTTCGGCCGGCTGCTCGACCCGGCCGGCGGGCACTGGCGGATCGCCCCGCTGGCCCCCAGCCGGGTCGAGCGGGCGTACCGGCGGGACACCCTGGTGCTGCGGACCGTCCACCACACCCCGGAGGGGAGCGTCGCGGTCACCGACGCGCTCGCCGCCGAGCCGGGCGCCCGCGGGCACCAGCTGGGGATGAACTCGCCCGCGGTCCTGGTCCGCGTGGTCGAAGGGCTGTCCGGGCGGGTACAGATGCACCTCGACTTCGCCCCGCGACCCGAGTACGGGCTGCTCACCCCGTACCTGCATGAGCGATCGGACGGCGCGGTGCTGGCCACCGCCGGGCCGGTGGCGCTCGTCCTACGCGGCACCGGCCGGGTGCTCCGCCCCGACCGCGACCGGGTCGCCCACACCTTCGAGATCTCCGCCGGCCAGAAGGTCGGTTTCGACCTCGCGTACGCCCCGGCCTACGGGAACCCGCCGGCCCAGCTCGACCCGATCACCACGGTCGAGGACGCGGTGCAGGCGTGGGAGGCGTACCGGGAGAGCCACCACTACTCCGGCCAATATCGCGATCGGTCCGCACCAGCGTGACCGTGCTGACCGGCCTGACGTACGCCCGCAGCGGCGCGGCGGCCGCCGCGCTGACCACCTCGCTGCCGGAGCGGATCGGCGGCAACATGCCGCAGGCGCTGTCGCACATCGGCCTGATCAACACGGCCTGGCGCCTGACCGAATTGGCCGGTGATTGAGGCTGTTAACCGGTGGCCCCTGTTAACAGAGGCCCTTTTCTTACGTGTCGATGCTCAGCCAGTGTGGGCTGCGCCGGCCCGGCTCGTACGGGGAGTCGAGGCGCTTGGCCACCACGCCCGGGAGCCCCTGTTCGCGCGCGGTTCGCAGGGCGTCCGCGCCGACGCCCGGGAACCACGGCGGAGTCTGCCAGTGCGGGCCGGTCAGTGCCAGACCGTCGAGCAGCTCACGGCGCTGCGCGTACGGCACGTCGAGGCTGGTCACGCCCTCCAGCCAGAGCAGGTCGACGGCGAGGAACTGGCCGTCCCGCTTGGTGGGCGGCTTCACCCGCCCGCCGGGGTCGATCCGGACCAGCACGCCGTCGAGCACCGCCTCGGTAGGGGCCAGCTCCTCGGCCATCGCGCGTAGCCACGGGTACGCCCCGGTGATCTCCTCGTCGGCCTCGTCCAGCAGCCGCAGCCGGCCGCCCGAGACGTACGCCATCGCCCGCACGCCGTCCCAGCGCAGCTCGTAGCCCCACGCGGCCTCGTCCCTGGGCAGCCGCTTGCCGGGGGTGGGCTGCATCGGGCGGACCAGCTCGGGCATCGGCGTCCAGCCCGCCGGGGCGGGGCCGGTGCGCCGGACCATCCAGTCCCGGCCCCCGGTGGCGAACAGCACGTACCGGCCCTTGGTCCGCTTCCCGTCGAGCACCACGATCACCTCGTCGTCGCGCCACTTCTCCGCGCGGTACGTCCCGGTGTCGTGGATGGTCATCTGCCCGCCGCCGTACTCGCCGGCCGGGATCTCACCGTGGAAGGTCAGGTACTCCATCGGGTGGTCCTCGGTGTGCACGGCGAGGTGGTTGCGGCCGGGGTCGCGGGGCAGGCCGCGCGGCACTGCCCAGGACGCCAGCACGCCGTCGTGCTCCAGCCGTAGGTCCCAGTGCAGGCTGCGGGCGTGGTGCTGCTGGATCACGAAGCGGGGCTCGCGCCGGCCGGCCCGCTTCCGCTGCGGGGTCCGTTCCGGCACCGGCTCGGGGGTACGCGCGGCGTTCCGCTTCCGCCGGTACTCCTCCAGCCGGTCAGCCACCCTCGCATTCTCCGGTACGGCGCGACTGATCGCCCGCTTCCTGCGACTTCTGTCCGTTTCGCCGCGCCGCACCGGGGCGCCGGCATGGGTGCGGCGATCACGGGTAGAACAGCCGCCATGACCAGCCCTGAACAGCCCACCGTCCTGCTTCCCGGCGAGGTCCGGATGCCGCTGCTCGGTTTCGGCACCTGGCAGGCCACCGGCGAGACCGGGTACGAGGCGGTGCTCGCCGCCCTCGACGCCGGCTACCGGCACATCGACACCGCCACCATGTACGGCAACGAGCGGGAGGTCGGCCGGGCGGTCAAGGAGAGCGGGCTGCGCCGGGAGGACGTCTTCATCACCACCAAGCTGCCGCCCGAGCGGGTGGGCCGGGAGCGGGAGACCATCGAGGCGAGCCTGACCGCCCTCGACATCGACTACGTCGACCTGTGGCTGATCCACTGGCCGCCGGACACGCCCGGCGAGGGCATCCCGGTCTGGCGGGAGTTCCTCGCCGCCCGCGACGAGAGCCTGGCCCGGGCTGTCGGGGTGAGCAACCACAGCATCAGCCAGATCGACGAGCTGATCCAGGCCACCGAGGAGAATCCGGCGGTCAACCAGATCCGGTGGAGCCCGTTTCTGTACGACCGGCAGGTGCACGCCGCGCACCGGGATCGCGGGGTGGTGCTGGAGGGCTACAGCCCTCTCCGGGCCACCGACCTGGCCGATCCGGTGCTGGCCCGGGTCGCCACCGCGCACGACGTCTCGCCCGCGCAGGTGGTGCTCCGCTGGCACATCGACCACGAGATCGTGGTGATCCCGAAGTCGGCCACCCCGGACCGGATCCGGGCCAACGCCGACGTGTTCGGCTTCTCGCTGACCGCCCCGGAGATGCGCGACATCGACGCCCTCGGCACCTGACCGGCGTGCGAACCGCCCCCAGGATCCGCCCAGATTCACGGGAATGAGTGCCCTCGGCGTGGCCCGATGGGCACTCATTCCGTGAATCAGTGGGGCCTGTGCGGACGGGGTCGAGCCAGATGTCGTACGACGGCGACGATCGAACCGGCGGCCAGCAGTCCGGCCGCCGCGATCGCTCTCAGTGGACGCTTCATTGATGCTCCTTGGCTTCGCGGCGGGGCACCGGGTTCGTGCCGGGGGACACGGCCGGGAGCGCTCCCAAATCCAGTAAACACATTTACATGTCTGAAACCATTGCGCAACCGTCACCCGACTCGGGATTGCGGCGCGCCGAAGGGTGGGTCACGCCAGGGCCGATGGGGCCTACCGTGCGGCGATTGCGGCGAGTAGTGTCTTGCCTCCAGCGCGTTCCGAACCCCTCCGGAGGCGTACACCACGATGGGCGCTTCCCCCCTGCGCATCCTCGTCGTCGGGGCCGGCATCGCCGGTCTCGCCGTGGCCCGGGCGCTACGCCTGGCGGGGTTCCGGCCCGACGTGACCGAGAAGCTGCCGCCCACCGAGCGGACCGACATCGGCCTCTACCTGCCGGGCAACGCGGCGCGGGCGCTGCGTCGGCTCGACCTGGACGGCCCGTTGCGTCCGCTCGGCCAGGTCATCCACCGCCAGCGCTTCCTCGACGCCGCCGGCGCGCCGCTCTGCGAGGTCGACCTCGATGCCCTCTGGGCGGGCGTGGGGGAGTGCCGCGCCCTGCCCCGCGCCGAGCTGCACCGGGTGCTGCTCACCGGGGCCGGCGGCGCCGTCCGGTACGGCGCTGAGATCAGCACCGTCGAACCGCTGCCCGGCGGCGTCGCGGTCGGCTTCGCCGACGGCGCCACCGCGGAGTACGACCTGGTGATCGGCGCCGACGGGGCGCGTTCGGCGGTGCGCACCCTGGGCGGGCTCGGTGGCCCGCCCCGCCCTGCCGGCCAGGTGCACTACCGGGCGATGGTCCGCGGCGGCCCCCGGGTCGCGGAGTGGACCGCCCTGCTCGGTGAGCGCGCCGGGTTCCGGGTGGTGCCGATCGGCGCCGGCCGGCTGCACTGCTACGCCGACGAGGCCGGGACCACGCTGCCAGCCGACCCCCTGGCCCGGCTGCACGAACTGTTCGGCGCCTACGGCGGCCCGGTCCCCGAGGTCCTCGACGCGCTGGACACGGTGCACGTCGAACTCACCGAGGAGGTCGAGCTGGGGCGCTGGTTCCACGGCCGCGTGCTGCTGATCGGCGACGCCGCGCACGCCACCGCGCCGATCCTCTCCCAGGGTGCCGCGATGGCGTTGGAGGACGCCGTGGTGCTGGCCGAGTCGCTGCGGGCCGCCGGCAGCGTGGAGGCGGCGCTGATCGCGTACGAGAGCCGGCGGCGGCCGCGTACCCGCTGGGTGCGGGACCGGACCCGGGACCGCAACCGGACTCGCGACGTGCCGTCGGCGCTGCGCGATCCGCTGCTGCGCGGGCGCGGCGGGCGCATCTTCCAGGAGCACTACCGGCTCCTCGTGGGCCCGCTCTGAGGCGCCTCCGCCGGGCGGCGGTGATCGTAGCCCGCCACCCCCGGCGGCGTTGCCACCTGCCGGGGACTATCCTCCTTGCGGATGACGGCTGCGCAGATGAACAGCGTTTGCCGAGCGGGACAACCCAGAACCGGAGGCCACTCGTGACCACCGTCGCACCCAAGCCGGTCGTGACCCGGCCCTGGCCGGTCCGCGAGCCGGTCAGGGGTTCGGCCCTCGCGCGGCTGCTGCGCACCACGGACGCGAAGCAGATCGGGATCATGTACATGGTCACCGCGTTCGCGTTCTTCATGATCGGCGGCCTGATGGCCCTGATCATGCGCGCCGAGCTGGCGCAGCCGGGCCTGCAGTTCCTGTCGCCCGAGCAGTACAACCAGCTCTTCACCATGCACGGCACGATCATGCTGCTGTTCTTCGCGACGCCGATCGTGTTCGCCTTCGCGAACTACGTGGTGCCGCTGCAGATCGGCGCGCCCGACGTGTCGTTCCCGCGCCTGAACTCGTTCGCCTACTGGCTGTACCTGTTCGGCGGCACCATGGCCACCGCCGGCTTCATCGCTCCGGGCGGCGCGGCCGACTTCGGCTGGACGGCGTACACGCCGCTGAGCACCGGCGAGCACTCGCCGGGCGTCGGCGGGAACATGTGGGTGATGGGGCTGGCCATCTCCGGTCTGGGCACCATCCTCGGCGCGGTCAACATGATCACCACGATCCTGACCCTGCGCGCCCCCGGCATGACCATGTTCCGGATGCCGATCTTCACGTGGAACATGCTGGTCACCAGCCTGCTGGTCATCCTGGTGTTCCCGCTGCTGGCCGCCGCGCTCTTCGCGCTCGCCGCGGACCGCCTGATCGGCGCCCACGTGTACGACCCGGCCACCGGTGGCCCGATGCTGTGGCAGCACCTGTTCTGGTTCTTCGGGCACCCCGAGGTCTACATCATCGCGCTGCCGTTCTTCGGCATCATCTCCGAGATCATCCCGGTCTTCTCCCGGAAGCCGATCTTCGGTTACAAGGGTCTGGTCGCCGCGACCATCTCCATCGCCGCCCTGTCGATGAGCGTGTGGGCGCACCACATGTTCTCCACCGGCCAGGTGCTGCTGCCGTTCTTCAGCTTCCTCAGCTACCTGATCGCCGTGCCGACCGGTATGAAGTTCTTCAACTGGATCGGCACCATGTGGCGGGGCCAGATCACCTTCGAGACGCCGATGCTGTTCGCGGTCGGCTTCCTGGTGACGTTCCTCTTCGGTGGTCTGACCGGTGTGATCCTGGCCAGCCCGCCGCTCGACTTCCACATTCACGACTCGTACTTCGTGGTGGCGCACTTCCACTACGTGCTCTTCGGCACGATCGTGTTCGCCGTGTTCGGCGGCATCTACTTCTGGTTCCCGAAGATGTTCGGCCGGATGCTCGACGAGCGGCTCGGCAAGATTCACTTCTGGCTCACCATGATCGGCTTCCACACCACGTTCCTGGTGCAGCACTGGCTGGGCAACGAGGGCATGCCGCGGCGGTACGCCGACTACCTGCCCGGCGACGGCTTCACCTTCCTGAACTCGTTCTCCACCGTCGGCGCGTTCATCACCGGCATCTCGACCCTGCCGTTCATCTGGAACTGCTGGAAGTCGTACAAGGCCGGTCCGGTGGTCGAGGTCGACGACCCGTGGGGCTACGGCAACTCCCTGGAGTGGGCCACCAGCTCCCCGCCGCCGCTGCGGAACTTCGACCGGATGCCGCGGATCCGCTCCGAGCGCCCGGCGTTCGACCTCAAGTTCCCGGAGCTGGCCGCCGGGGTGCAGAGCCTGGCCGGCCCGCCGGAAGGTGGCGCCAAGCCGCTGACCAGCGAGTCCAACGGTGGTGCCAGCTACGTGGAGGACACCAGCGGCAACCGCGACCAGCGCTGACCCGCGCTGCCGACAACCGCGCCACGGGCGCCGCACCCACCGGGTGCGGCGCCCGTCGCCGTTTCCGCCCCTGGCTCTGCGGTTGAGGGTCAGGCAGCGGCAGGGGCCAGCTCCGGCTCCAGGGCTGCCGCGGCCGCCACCCGCCGCTGGCGCAGCACGACAGGGAGCACGACCAGGGCCACCAGCGCACCGATCGTGCCGGTGACCGCGAAGCCCCAGAGCGGCGCCGAGGCGTCGATCACCGCGCCGGCGAGCGGCGCGCCGAGCGCGATGCCGACCGTCACGGCCGAGCCGTGCAGGCCCATCGCCTCACCGCGCACGCGGGCCGGGACGAGCCGGCTGACCGCGTCGGCGGTCGAGGCGAGCGTCGGTGCGCAGAGCGCCCCGGCCGGCAGCAGCGCCAGGCAGAGCAGCCACCAGTGCGCCCCGCCCAGCCCGACCGGGATCGTGGTGAGGCTGAGCGCCGCCACCAGGGCCAGCGGGGAGAAGGAACGGCTGACCGCCCCGTACGCGAAGCCGCCCACCAGCGACGCCACCGCCCACACGGTCAGCACGGCGCCGGTCCATTCGACCTCGCCGCCGGCCCGCAGCACGGCGACCACCGCCACGTCGGTGCCGCCGAGCACCAGGGTGGCCGCCAGGCTCACCGCCAGCACGGCCAGCAGCCGGGGGGTCAGCCACTCGCGGCGGGGCACCTTCCGGTACGGGCCGGCCGGCTCTTCGGCGCCGCGGGTGGGCGGGTCGAGCAGCCAGAAACAGATCCCGGAGGCGACGAGCCCGGCACCGACCGCCCACATGGTGAACCGCGGGGAGACGGCCGTCGCCAGGGCCACGGCCAGCGCCGGGCCCACCATGAACGACAGCTCCACCGACATCGAGTCCAGCGCGTACGCCGGGCGGCGCCGCTCGGCCGGCACCAGCGCGGCGACCGACTGGCGGACCACCGAGAAGACCGGCAGGGCCACCAGCCCGGCCACGAACGCGGCCGGCAGCAGCACCAGGTACGACAGCTCCGGCGCGGCGGCCCAGAAGACGCCCTCGGCGATGGTGGTCAGGATGAGCACCGGGCGCAGCCCGCGCTGGTCGACCAGCCGCCCGAGCAGCGGGGAACCGAGCGCGGCGCCGACGGTCGACGCGGCGCCGACCAGCCCGGCGGCGCCGTACCCCCGGCCGAGGTCGAGCACGACGTGGAAGGTGAGCGTCACCCCCATCGCGGTGAACGGGATGCGGGCCAGCACCGACACCAGCAGCAACGACCGGAGACCGGGCAGGGCGAGCGCCTCCCGGTAAGGCTTCAATTTCACGACGGTCCGTACCTCCGGCGGCAATCCTCGGGCCGGGGTACGACAGCCGCAAGCGATTACCTGGTCAAGCGGTCCTGATCACAGGCTCGCCGAGCATGGCGACCCCGGCGCCCTCCATCGTGCGCAGCGCCACGTCGAGCGTCTGCGGCGCGACCGCGGCGGTGAGGTCCAGCAGCACGGTGGTGTGGAAGCCCTCCCCGGCGGCGTCCACGGCGGTCGCCCGTACGCAGTGGTCGGTGGCGATCCCGACCACGTCCACCCGGTCGACGTCGTGCCGGCGCAGCCAGTCGGCCAGGCACTCGCCGCCGTCGGCGTGCCCCTCGAAGCCGGAGTACGCGGCCGCGTGCTCGCCCTTGTGGAAGATCGCCTCGACCCGGTCGGTCGCCAGGTCGGGGTGGAACTCCGAGCCGGGGGTGCCGACCACGCAGTGCCGGGGCCAGGAGTCGACGAAGTTCGGCGGATCGCCGAAGTGCGCGCCCGGGTCGATGTGGTAGTCCTTCGTCGCCACCACATGGTCCCAGCGGCCCGGCTCGGCGGCGAGCAGCCGGGAGATGCCCGCCGCCACGCCCGCCCCGCCGGCCACCGCGAGGGAGCCGCCTTCGCAGAAGTCGTTCTGCACGTCCACGATGATCAACGCGTTGGTCATGTCGGTCTTCCTCCTCAACTCGCGGGTACGACGGTCACCGGCACGGCCGGGTCGCCGCCGGAGAGCTTCAGGCCCTCCCACGGGATGGAGATCAGGCACTGCCGCAGGTGCTCCCGCGACTCGTCGAGGGTGGGCCGCGCGACCGTCTCGCCGTCGACGATGAAGGAGTGCTGGAGCAAACGGTCGTTGGGCTGCCGGTCCGGCACCCCCTGCGGCACGACGAGTTCCTCGGTCGCGGTGCCGCTCGGCTTGTGCCGGCGTACGGCCACCTTCCGGCCGCCGATGGTGGCCTTGTGCTCCGAGCGCTTGACCACCCCGCTCCCCTCCACCTCGACCAGCTTGTAGACCAGGCCGGCGGTCGGCGCGCCGGAGCCGGTCACCACGGCGGTGCCGGCGCCGTACATGTCGACCGGTTCGGCGGCGAGCGCCGCGATCGCGTACTCGTCGAGATCGCCCGAGACGATGATCTTCGTCTCGGTGGCGCCGAGCGAGTCGAGCAGCTCCCGGCACTGCTGGGCGATCACCGCCAGGTCGCCCGAGTCGATCCGGACCGCCCGCAGCTCCGGCCCGGCCACCGCGATCGCGTTGCGGATGCCCTCGGTGATGTCGTACGTGTCGACCAGCAGCGTGGTGTCCTTGCCCAGCGCGGCGACCTGCGAGGCGAACGCTGCCTGCTCGTCGTCGTGCAGCAGGGTGAAGGCGTGCGCGGAGGTGCCGGCGGTCGGGATGCCGTACCGCCGGCCCGCGGCCAGGTTGGAGGTGAACCGGAACCCGGCCAGGTACGCCGCTCGGGCCGCGGCCACCGCCGCCTCCTCGTGCGCCCGCCGGGAGCCCATCTCGATCAGCGTGCGGCCCCGGGCGGCGGTCACCATCCGGGCGGCCGCCGCGGCGACCGCGCAGTCGTGGTTGAGCACCGACAGCACCAGCGTCTCCAGCACCACGCACTCGGCGAAGCTGCCGGAGACGGTGAGGATCGGGGAGTTGGGGAAGAAGAGCTCGCCCTCGGCGTACCCGTCGACGTCGCCGGTGAAGCGGTAGTTGGTGAGCCACTCGGCGCCCCGGTCGTCCACCACGCCGGTGCGGCGCAGGAAGTCGACCTCCTCGGCGTCGAACCGGAAGTCCCGGATCAGCTCGATCAGCCGGCCGGTCCCGGCCACCACGCCGTATCGCCGGCCCGCCGGCAGTCGCCGGGTGAACACCTCGAAGACGCAGCGGCGGTCGGCCGTGCCGTCCTGTAGCGCGGCGCTGACCATGGTCAGCTCGTAGTGGTCGGTCAACAGTGCGGGGCGAAGGGTGCTCACGGCTCCAGCCTAGGAGTTCAGGCCGGACCGGTGCCGTCCTGGCCCGGCAGCGACCACAGCGCGGCCCGCAGCTCCGCCCGGCTGGTCACCCCGAGCTTGCTGTAGACCCGCTGGAGGTGGTTCTCCACGGTACGCGCCGACAGGAAGAGCCGCTCGGCGATGGCCCGGCTGGTGACTCCCTCCGCGGCGAGTCCGGCGATCTCCCGTTCCCGTTCGCTCAGCGTCGGCCGGAGCAGCCGCAGCGCCGGCGTGTCGACCTGGTCGCAGCGGCGGAGCAGGGCGGCGAGCCGTTCCCGGGCCGGACCGGTGCCGGTGGCGCGGCTGCCCCGCATCTTGTGCAGGGCCATCGCGGTCGCTTCGGCGGCGTACACGATCAGGTCCCGGGCGGCGAAGCCGTCGGCGACGGCGAGCAGCTTGGTGGGGGAGCCCTCGACCGCGGCGCGGGCGTACCGGGAGACCAGCGGCGGCAGCACCCCGTCGACCCGCTCGGAGAGCTCGGCGAGGCGCTGCGCCGCGGTACGCCGTCCGCCGTCGACGCAGGTCGGTCCGACCGGGGCCCCGGCCTGCCCGAGCCGCACCAGGTCGAGCAGGACCAGCAGCTCGTGGCCGGCGAGGCCGTCCTCGCGGAGCCGGTCGGCCAGCGTGCAGAGCTGCTTGGTGGCCGCCGGCAGGTCACCGGCGGCGGCGTGCACGGCGGCGCGGGCCTGCTCCAGCCACGGGTACAGCACCGCCATGCCCGGCGCCTGGGTACGGTCGGCCTCGGCCATCGCCTCCGCCGCGTGTGCCGCGTCGCCGCGCAGGGCCGCCGACTGGGCGCGCTCGGCGTGTGCCAGCCCGGCGTAGACCCGGCTCGTCGCGAGCACCGCGCAGGCCCCGAGGCTGGTCTTGAGCGCCTCGTCGCCGCGGCCGCGCAGCCGCGCCGCGTACGCCTGCAGGATGGCCAGGTAGCCGGTGCCGAGCCGGAAGTCTCCCGCGCCAGCCAGGTCGGCGAACTCGTCGGCCACGATCTCGTCGATGCCGGCCAGGTCGCCGGAGAGCGCGAGCTGGGTGCCCCGGGCCAGCTCCATCGCGAGCTGGAGGTAGGGCATGTCGCCCCGCCAGCGGGCCACCTCCGCCTGCACGCGGGCTACCGCGGTGGCGCTGCGTCGGTATTGCCCCTGCGCGGCCTGCAGGTAGGCGATCGTGCACCGGGCCAGCTCCCGCGCGGCGGTCGGCGAGGCAGGCCGGTCCAGCACGGCCTGGGCGAGCCGCAGCGAGGTGCCGGTGTCCAGCCGGTGCAGCCGCATGATCGCCTCGAAGGCGCGGACCCGAGCCTGGTCGGCCGAGTCGGTCAGCTCGTCGCCGCTTGCGGCGATCTCCTCCACCGTGGACTCCCGGCTCAGTCCCCAGTAGCTGACCATGCCGCGGACCGTCAGCCAGCGGCTGCGCCGCCGGTCGTCGCGGATCAGCCCGGCGACCGAGTCGAGGACCTCGATCGCCTCGTCGGGCCGGTCGCCGAACATCAGGATGGTGGCGAGCAGCTCCGCCGCGTCAAAACCGCCGTCGGCCTCCAGCGCCGCCCGGGCCAACCGGGTCGCCAGCGGTACGTCGTACCGGCCGAAGGCCTGGGCGGCCGCGCCGAGCAGCAGCGCCGGATCCTGTGCCGTACCCGAGTCGAGCCGCCATACCGCGACCCGCAGCAGGTCGTCCCGGCGGCGGGTGCCGACCTGCTCCAGCAGCCCGGCCAGCGTGGCCTGCAGCCGCCGGGTACGGCTGACCGGGCAGTGCCGGCGCATCACCTCTCCGTAGAGCGGGTGGGCCAGCCGCACGTCCAGCCGCCGGTCGTCGTGGACGATCGTGATCAGGCCGCGCTCCTCGGCGACCTCCACGTCGGCCGGGTCGACCGCCTTCTCGAGCAGTTGCAGCCCGAGTGGTTCGCCGAAGGCGGCCAGCTCGACCACCGACCGCACGCCGGGGGTGAGCTGGCCGATCCGGGTGTCGATCAGTTCGGTGAGACTGGGCGCCAGTTCCAGCCGGCCGGTCCACTTCCAGATCCCGTACGGGCGGCTCAGCTCGTCGCCTCCGGAGGCGGCCAGTACCAGCTCACGTAGCAGCAGCGGGTTGCCGGCGGAGAGCTGGAACAGCCGGTGCGACGATTTCGCGTCGACCGGCCCGTCCAGGATCGCGCCGAGCAGCCCGGTGGTCTCGTCCGGGCTCATCGGGCCCAGCTCGACCAGGTCGACGAGGTCGTCGGTCCACAGGGCGCGGATCGGCAGCGGGATCTGTTCGCCGTCGCGCAGCGTCCCGATCACGGTCGCGTTCTCGGCGCGGGCGACCAGGTGGACCAGCGCCGCCGAGGGCGAGTCGAGCAGATGCGCGTCGTCGACCGCCAGCACGATCGGCCGGCCGGCGGCCTGTTCCTGGAGCACGTCCACGGCCCAGCGGAGGATGCCGGCGGGGGAGAGCCCCTGCGGTTGCTCGGCGGGGAGCACCTGGACCAGCCCGCCGAACGGTAGGGCCGCGGTGGTGGCGCTGGCCGAGACGGACCAGACCGCGTACCGGTCGGTGGGGAGGTTGGCCACTCCCTCGCGGAGCAGGCGGCTCTTGCCGACCCCGGCCTTGCCGCTGAAGAACAGCCCGCGCCCCTCGAGGCCGCCGACCGCCGACAGCAGGCGGTTGAGTTCGTCAGTTCGGCCGACGAAGTCCCAGCGACTCATCGCTGCAGCATATCGACGGTAATCCGTTCGCGTGCGGACCGTCACGCTACGAGATTGAGTAACCTGTTCATTACTCCTAGGTATCCGGGGTGTTCGGTGTCGGGTGCCTGACACACGTACTCTTCCGGCATCCGGACGCGATGCCGGAGTTTCCACGCGGCCGGCTCACCGCCCGGCCGCCTGACCGGGAGGCGCCTGATGATGCCGGATTCTCTCCCCTCGGTCGGCGTGCCCGACCCGGGCGGGCCGGCCGAGTCGGCGCGCCGCGTGCTGCTGCCCACCCGGCTCGGGGCAGCCGACCCCGGCCCCGACGATCCGCTGGCCGTCGTCGTCGCGGGCCCGGCCGGTGCCGGCCGCCGCGAGCTGCTCGCCGGTCTGCTCGGGGTGGAGCCCGGCATGCTGGCCGTGCCCGCCGGCAGCTATCTGCTCATCAACCACGCCAAGACGCCGACCCGCGCCGCGTACGTGCCGGGCTACCGCCAGCCGCTCTCGTACGGCGCCGACCCGCTCGCCGCCGGCCCGGCGCTCGCCCGCCCACCCCGCCGGGTGGAGCTGAGCCTGCCCGACCCGCTGCTGCGTCGCTTCGCGCTGCTCGACGCGCCCGAGGACGGCCCGCTCGGCGTCGCCGCCGCCCGGGTGCTGCTCGACACGGTCGGCCGGGCCGGCGCCCTGCTCTTCGTGATCTCCGCCGACCAGGCGTTCACCGCCGCCGAGCTGCACCTGCTGGCGGAGGTGGCCCGCGCCCGGGTCGAGGTGGTCTTCGCGGTCACCCCGGGTGCCGGCTGGGCGGCCACGGCGGACCGCCCGACGACGACGGACGACACGGGGGTGTCCGTCGCGTCGGCCGGCTCCTCCCCGCCGCCGGCCCCGGGGGCGGCTGAATGTCCCGTCGACCCGGTGCAGGTCTCGGTCGAGGCGCACCGCGCCGCACTGCTGTCCGCGGTGCCCGAGCTCGCCACCGCCCGCTGGTATCCGGTGTGGGAGGCTGACCACTCGGCCCTGCGCCGCGCCCTGGTCGACTGGGCGGCGGACGAGGGGCTACGCCGGGCCAGCGCCTGCCCGCCGGAACCGCCGGGCGCGCACGGTCGGGTGGCCGTCGTGCCCGGGCTCGGCCCCGGTGGCCTCGCCGAGCACCTGGACGGCCAGATCCGCACCTGCGCCCAACGGATCCGCCAGCACATCGCGCTGGAGCTGGCCAACATCCACCTCCGCGTGGTCCAGGAGATCGTCTTCGGGGTCGGCTGCGCCGGCCTTCCGCAGCTGCTCGACCAGGAGATGGCGGCGCTGTCGCTGCTGGCCACCGCACAGTGCGACGAGGCTGTCCGGGCCGTCGTCGACGACGCGGCGGCCCGGGTCTTCGGCGCGCCCCTGGCCGAGGGGGTGCGCCGCCGGATCATCCACGCGGTGCGGTGGGGCTTCGCCGAGCAGCCGGCCGGCCGGGAGTTGGACAAGGTGCTCCTGATCACCAGCACGGCCGGGGTGGCCGGGCTGACCGGCAGCGGCGCGCTCGACGCGCTGGCCGGCTTCCCCGGCGCGGTGCGCGACGAGGCGCTGCCCCCGGTCGGGGTCGCCCTCTCCGGCGGCTGCTGGCAGCGGTGGCGCGTCCCCGGCAACGACGACACGAACCTCGCGCGCTCCTGGGCGCAGCGGGCGCTGCGCGAGGTCGAGCTGGAGCTGCCCCGCGAGGTGTCCCGGCGCTTCGAGGCGGTGCGACTCTCGCTCGGCGGGGTGCTCACCGATGCGGTCGACCACGGCATCCTGCTCGCCTGAGGTCGGCGTCGCCGGGCGGTCGCCCGGGTCGCCGTACGCGGTTTGGGCGGATGAACAGAGCCGACCCGCCGTTCCGGTTCATCGGTCGCCCGGATCCGGTGGCACGATGGGGGGCATGGCGGCTCCGCAGGTTGCTCCGGTCGAGACGCCGGACACCGATGAGGTGCCGGTCTCCGACCGGCCGTGGGTGACTATCGTCTGGGACGATCCGGTGAACCTCATGACGTATGTGACCTGGGTGTTCCAGAAGCTCTTCGGATACAGCCGGGAGAAGGCCGAGCAGCTCATGCTGGACGTGCACCACAAGGGCAAGGCCGTGGTCTCCAGCGGCGCCCGCGAGCGGATGGAGCACGACGCGTCGCAGCTGCACGCGTACGGGCTCTGGGCGACGGTGGACCGATCGTGAGCATGTTCCGTCGCTACGGCGACCGCTACGTGGCCACCTTCGCGCTGGACGAGGCGCGGGTGCTGCGCAAGGTCGCCTCCGAGGTGGTCGGCCTGCTCACCGACGGCTTCGAGCACGGCGATCCGGTGGTCGGCCGACTCTTTCCCGAGGTCTATCCGGACGACGCGGCAAGCACCGCCGAGTTCCGCCGCTACACCGAAGGGGACCTCAAGACCGCCAAGATCGACCAGGCTGGGGCGATCCTCGCCGCGCTGCCCAACGGCGAGGTCGGAGGCGAGGTACGCCTGGACGCGGAGGCGGCCGAGGCGTGGCTGCGCGCGCTCAACGACGCCCGGCTGGCGATGGGGGTCCGGCTGGAGATCAAGGACGGCACCGACGTGGGGGAGGAACTCGACGACGCGGTCGCCGCGGACCCGACCTCGTCCAGGGTGTTCCAACTGTCGGTATACGCGTATCTGGGATATCTGCAGGAATCCCTGCTCAACGCCCTGCTCGACTGAGTCGTGACGGTCGCCACCTCGCCGCTCCCAGCCGTCAGGCGCTAGGCTGGTCGGCGTGCTGAGCATCGACCGGTCGATCATCGACGCGATCGTGGCCCACGCGCGTCGGGACCACCCGGACGAGGCGTGCGGCGTGGTCGCCGGTCCCGTCGGCAGCGGCACCCCGAGCCGGCACATCCCGATGGACAACGCGGCCCGCTCCATGACGTTCTACGAGTTCGACTCGATGGAGCAGTTGCGGGTGTGGCGGGAGATGGACGACCGCGACGAGGAGCCGGTCGTCATCTACCACTCGCACACCGCGACGGAGGCCTACCCGTCCCGCACGGACATCTCCTTCGCCGGTGAGCCGGGAGCGCACTACCTGCTCGTCTCGACCCGCGAGCCCGACACGGAGGAGATCCGCTCCTTCCGCATCGTCGACGGCGTGGTCACCGAGGAGCCGGTCCGGATCGTGGATGCCGCCGTGGACCCGCACGCCGTCCAGTCCTACATGTTCGGGCAGAGCCCGGCGACGGTCGACTACGAGTGTTCCGGCCGCTGATCTTTCCGGCGCCGGCACATCTTCCTCTTCCCGTCACCTGGCACGACCCGAACAAGGAGCAACCATGGCCATCGAGGTCCGTATCCCCACCATCCTGCGTAGCTACACCGGCGGCGCCAAGGCCGTCGAGGGCACCGGCGACACGCTGAGCGACCTGCTCGCCGACCTGGACTCCCGGCACGCCGGCCTGAAGGCCCGGCTGGTCACCGACACCGGCGTGCTGCACCGGTTCGTCAACGTCTACGTCAACGACGAGGACGTCCGCTTCCTGGGCGCGCTCGACGCCAAGCTGGCCGACGGCGACAGCGTCACCATCCTGCCCGCCGTGGCCGGCGGCGCGTTCGGCTTCGCGGCGGCAGCCGCGATCGCGCAGCACAGTGCCGCCGCTGCGGCAATCGCGCAGCACGGTGCCACGGCGGCGACCGCAGCGCGGTCGGCCGCCCACTGAGGGCGGTCGTCGTGGCGCGGTACGACAGCCTGCTCGAGGCGTGCGGCGGCACGCCCCTGGTCGGGCTGTCCCGGCTCTCACCCACGGTGCCCCACGGGGCGCCGCCGGTGCGGCTCTGGGCGAAGTTGGAGGACCGGAACCCGACCGGCAGCATCAAGGACCGGGCCGCCCTGTACATGGTCCGGGCGGCCGAGGAGTCCGGCCGGCTCCACCAGGGTGACACGATCCTGGAGCCGACCAGCGGCAACACCGGAATCTCGTTGGCCATGGTGGCCAAGGTGCGTGGCTACCGGCTGGTCTGCGTGATGCCGGAGAACGTCTCCACCGAGCGGGTCCAGTTGCTGCGGATGTACGGCGCGGAAATCATCTTCTCGCCGGCCGCCGGCGGCTCCAACCAGGCCGTGGCCACGGCGAAGCAGATCGCGGCCGAGCACCCGGACTGGGTGATGCTCTACCAGTACGGCAACGAGGCGAACGCCCGGGCGCACTACGAGACGACCGGTCCGGAGCTGCTGCAGGACCTGCCCACGATCACCCATTTCGTGGCCGGCCTGGGCACCACCGGCACCCTGATGGGCACCGGGCGCTACCTGCGGGAGAAGGTCGACGGCATCCAGGTCGTCGCCGCCGAGCCCCGCTATGGCGAGCTGGTCTACGGCCTGCGCAACATCGACGAGGGCTATGTCCCCGAGCTCTACGACGCCGGGGTCCTCTCCCGGCGTTTCTCGGTGGGCACCCGGGACGCGGTGCTGCGTACCCGCCAGCTCGTCGAGGTGGAGGGGATCTTCGCGGGCTTCTCCACCGGCGCGATCCTGCACGCCGCCCTCGCGATGGCACACGAGGCGATGCGGGAGGGCCGCCGGGCCGACGTCGCATTCGTGGTCGCCGACGGCGGCTGGAAATACCTCTCGACCGGGGCGTACGGCGGCACCCTCGCGGACGCCGAGGGCGCCCTGGAGGGACAGCTCTGGGCTTGACGGTCCGCTACTCGGGCCGGTCGGCGATACCCGCCGGCCGGCCCGGCCGTTTCCTGCGCGGCCGATCTCTGCCCGGACGAGACGCGTATGGGTGTCACGTTGGTGACAACTTCCGTCAGATGATTTTTGCTGACCGGGCCGGCGCGTAGGCTGCCCACCGTGGCGTACAGCGTCGGTAGAGATCATCGGCGGGGCGGCTGCCGGCGTTTCGACTACGAAGCGTGACATCGAGGCGACCGGATGCGATTGACCGTCCTCGGCTGCGCGGGCAGCTTTCCCGGCCCCGAGTCCCCCTGCTCCGCCTATCTGCTGGAGGCGGAGGGCTTCCGGCTCCTGATCGACTTCGGTTCGGGGGCGCTGTCCACCCTCCAGCGCTACGCCGGGCTGCACGCCCCCGATGCCATCCTCCTCACCCACCTGCACTGCGATCACATGCTCGACGCGGTGTCGTACGTGGTGGTGCGCCGGTACGCCCCGGACGGCCCGTACCCGCCCCTGCCGATGTACGCACCCTCCGGCGCGCCCGACCGGCTGGTCACCGCCTACGGCGAGGAGGACGGCACGGTCGAGGACGTCTACCAGTTCTACGGGCTCCAGCCCGGCACCTTCCCGATCGGCCCGTTCACCGCCACCGTCGACCGGATGAACCATCCGATCGAGACGTACGGTGTGCGGCTGGAGCACGACGGCCGGATCTTCTGCTACTCGGCGGACACCGCGCCCTGTGAGGCGCTGCTGCGCCTGGCCCAGGGCGCCGACCTGTTCCTCTGCGAGGCCAGCTACCTTGACGGCGTGGAGAACCCACCCGACCTGCACCTGACCGGCCGGGAGGCCGGCGAGGCGGCGACCAAGGCCGAGGTCGGCCGGCTGCTGCTCACCCACCTGGTCGCGGCGTGGGGCAGCGAGGCGTACACCGTGGAGGCGGCAGCCGGGGCGTACGCCGGGCCGCTGGAAGTGGCCCGCCCCGGCGCCTGCTACGACATCTGACCCGGCGGCGACGACCTAGGCGTGCCGGCCGGCTCCACCGGCGCCCAGCCCCGACGGGCGGACGGCACGACCGCTGCTCCGGGACACCCGGGGAGGCCGCGGTCAGGGCACCGCATAGGGTGCAGGCATGGCGCGACCTGACGGGCGGCAGCCCGACCAACTCCGACCGGTGACCCTGACCCGGGGCTGGAGCACCCACCCGGAGGGCTCCGTCCTCGTCGAGTTCGGGGCGACCCGGGTGCTGTGCACGGCGAGCGTGACCGAGGGGGTGCCCCGCTGGCGCAAGGGCTCCGGGCTCGGCTGGGTCACCGCCGAGTACGCGATGCTGCCCCGGGCCACGAACACCCGATCGGACCGGGAGAGCGTCAAGGGGAAGGTCGGCGGGCGCACCCACGAGATCTCCCGGCTGATCGGCCGCAGCCTGCGGGCCTGTGTGGACCTCAAGGCTCTCGGCGAGAACTCCATCGTGCTCGACTGCGACGTGCTCCAGGCCGATGGCGGCACCCGCACCGCGGCGATCACCGGCGCGTACGTGGCGCTGCACGACGCGGTGACCTGGCTGGCCGAGCGCAAGGCCCTCGTCGGCAAGGTGGAGAAGGTGATGCACCGATCGGTGGCCGCGGTCAGCGTCGGCATCATCGCCGGCGAGCCGCGGCTGGACCTCTGCTACGCCGAGGACGTGGCCGCCGAGGTCGACATGAACGTGGTCTGCACCGGCACTGGCGACTTCGTCGAGGTGCAGGGGACGGGCGAGGCCGGGATCTTCGCTCGTGAGCAGCTCGACGCCCTGCTGGACCTGGGCGTCATGGGCTGTCTGGAGCTGGCCGACGCGCAGCGGAAGGCGCTCACTTCATGAACAAGGTTCTGCTCGCCACCCGGAACCGGAAGAAGCTCGTCGAGCTGCAGCGGATCCTCGACGGCGCGCTCGGCGCGCACCGGATCGCCCTGCTCGGCCTCGACGACGTCGAGGAATACCCGGAGCTGCCGGAGACCGGCCTGACCTTCGGCGAGAACGCGCTGATCAAGGCCCGGGAGGGCTGCCGGCGTACCGGCCTGCCGACCATCGCCGACGACTCCGGCCTGGCCGTGGACGCGCTGAACGGCATGCCGGGCGTGTTCAGCGCGCGCTGGTCCGGCCGGCACGGCGACGACCAGGCCAACCTGCAGCTCGTGCTGGACCAGATCGCCGACCTGCCCGACGAGCACCGGGGCGCGTCGTTCGTCTGCGCCGTCGCGCTGGTGCTGCCCGGCGGCAAGGAGCACCTGGTCGACGGCCGCCAGGCCGGCCGGCTGCTGCGCGCATCGCGCGGCGACGGCGGCTTCGGGTACGACCCGATCTTCCTCGGCGAGGGGCAGGAGCGGACCAACGCGGAGCTGACCCCCGAGGAGAAGGACGCGGTCAGCCACCGCGGCAAGGCGCTGCGCGAGCTGGCCAAACTGGCCGCCAAGGTCCTCCCGCCGGCCGCCTGACCGGCGGGCTCAGGAGCGGAGATACGCCACGACCGCCAGCACCCGGCGATGGGTCTGGCGGTCGTTGGCCAGCCCGAGCTTCGTGAAGATGCTGGCGACGTGCTTCTCCACCGAGCCCTCGGAGATGTACAGCGTCTCGGCGACCGAGCCGTTCGACTGGCCCTGGGCCATTGCGGCCAGCACCTCGCGTTCCCGCTTGGTAAGCGCGTCGAGGGCGCTGTGCCGGCGGCTGCGCCCGACCAGTTGACGGACCACCTCGGGGTCGAGGACGGTGCCGCCGGACCCGACCTCGGTGACCGCCCTGAGGAAGTCGGCGATGTCGGCGATCCGGTCCTTCAGCAGGTAGCCGACGCCGCGCGGATCGGCGCTGAGCAGGTCGTCGACGTAGCGTTCCACCACGTACTGGGAGAGCAGCAGCACCGGAGTGGCCGGCTGCCGGGACCGGACCGCTCGCGCCGCGCGCAGTCCCTCATCCGTGAAGGTGGGTGGCAACCGGATGTCCAGCACGGCCAGGTCCGGTGCGTGGTCCCGGACCGCGGTCAGCAGCGCCTCGGCGTCGTCGACCGCTGCCACCACCTGGTGCCCCTTGTCGGTGAGCAGCCGGCCAAGGCCGTCCCGGAGGAGGACGGAGTCTTCGGCGATCACAACTCGCATGGCAGCTCCATCCTGATCGCGGTCGGGCCGCCGGGCGGGCTGGACACCGACACGGTTCCGTCGACACTGTCCACCCGGGATATCACGCCGTCCAGGCCGCCGCCGGTCACGACGGTCGCACCGTCCTGGCCGTCGTCGGCCACCTCGATCAGCAGCCGATCGGCGCGCCGCCGGACCCGGACCGACGCCGTGGTGGCGCCACTGTGCTTCGCGATGTTGGTGAGCAGTTCCGCCACGCAGAAGTAGGCGGTCGCCTCCACCGCGCCCACCGGTCGTTGCGGCACGTCGATATCGGTGCTGACCCGTACGGGGCAGCGGGCGGTGAGCAGCGGCACCGCTCCGTCCAGACCGAGGTCGTTCAGCACTGCCGGGTAGATGCCCCGGGCCAGCTCGCGCAGCTCGACCAGCGCCTGCTTCGCCTGCTCGTGCGCCGCGGTCACCCGCTCGGCGACCTCCTGCGACCCCAGCCCGTGCGCGATGTCGTCCCGCGCCCGGCCGAGCTCTATGGCGAGCGCGACCATCCGAGCCTGGACGCCGTCGTGCAGGTCCCGTTCGATGCGGCGCAGGTGGGTGCCGGACTGTTCGACCGCCCGGGTGCGGCGGCGTTCGGAGAGCTGTGCCCGTTGCCGGGCGGTCGAGCCGGCCAGCAATGCCTGTAGCCGGACCCGGTCGAGGTTGGCGAGCCCGGCAACCAGCCACGGGGCCAGCAGCACCCCGACCAGGCCGACGGCGCAGACGACCAGGGGGTACGGCCACGCATCCGGGTACCAGTGCCAACCGCCGATCCGGATCTCGTCCGCGCGGTGCCCGTCCCGGAGCGGCATCAACCACGACCACAGTGGATAACTCAGGGTGCCGAGGGACAGCAGCCACCACAGCCCCACCAGGTACGCCTGGACGACGCCCACCGGAACGGCCACGAGCGCGTGCAGCAGGCATCGCCAGCCGGTGGGGTCGGCCAGGGCGTTCCGGACCCGACCGACCGCGCCGGAGTGTCGGCGGGCCCGCGGTGCGGCCGGCGGCAGGTCGAGCGCGAGCAGGCGCCGGGCCCGGACCCGTTCCAGGACGCCCATCCCGCGCGAGGCCGTGACGACCCCGGCGAGCAGCACGAGCCCGACCACGGTGACGCTGGCCAGGACGGCGTATGCGGCCAGCCCGACGAAGAGCAGCCCGACCGCCGACAGCGGCGCCCCGAAGAGCAGGTGCAGGGTCTCCCGCCAGGTGCGGGCGCGCACCGGGGCTGCCATGACCCTCCGGATCGCCCTCCCCACCGAGCTCATTGGTGCACCCTTGTCTCACTCGAGCTGATGTTGGTTCGAGTGCACCGGTGATCGTCGGGCCATCGCCCTGCTCGCTCGACCTTCGAGGTCCAGCATGAGTTCTGCGAGGCCCGGCGGCCCGGGACATCCCGATCGGCCACAGGGCTATGCGTGTGCGAACGCCGCTCAATGAGCAACCGGCTGTGGTGTCCCGGAACCGCCAGGTGCTTCCCCACTGGTAGCGCAGCGGAGAGGCAACAATGAGTGTGCAGGACACCCCCGGTACGAAGCGAGCGGTCACGGCCGGCGTCGACTGGGCGAAGGACAACCATGCCGTGTGCGTGCTCGACGCGGACGGAGAGCCGATCGAACGGTTCATCGTGACCCACAACAAGACTGGCCTGAACAGGCTGAACACGGTCCTGGACCGTCATGGAGTCGACGATGTCGGCATCGAACGCGGTGACGGACCGGTCGTCGACGCGCTGCTCGCTGCTGGCCGCACGGTGTTCGTGATCCCGCCGTCGCAGGTCAAAGCGCTGCGCCGCCGGTACGGCTCGGCCGGTAACAAGGACGACCGGTTCGACGCCTACGTCCTGGCCGACACCGTCCGCACCGACCGCCGCAGGCTCACACCGCTGCTGCTGGACAGCGAACCGACCACCGCGCTGCGGAAACTGTGCCGAGCTCGTAAAGACCTGGTCGCGCACCGCGTCGCCGCGACCAACCAGCTGCGCGCGCACCTGCAGACCGCCCTGCCCGCCGCCGTCGACCTGTTCGCCGACCTCGACTCCGCCGTCAGCCTGCGCTTCCTGACCCGTTTCGCCAGCCAGGACGCCCTCGACTGGCTCTCGCCGAAACGCCTGGCCGCCTGGCTGACCAGCGTCGGATACTGCGGCCGCACCGACCCCGCCGTCCTGCACACCCGGATCACCACCGCTGCCCGCGGCGCCACCGGCGACCACGGCCAGGCCCTGGCCGGTATCACCCGCGCCTACCTGGCCACCATCCAAACGATCACCGCTCAGATCGAGGCCCTGGCCCAGCAGATCACCGAAGCCCTCACCGTCCACCCCGACCGGCAAATCTTCACCAGCATGCCGAAATCCGGCACCGTCCGCGCTGCCCGACTGCTCGCCGAGATCGGCGACGCCCGCGGCAGGTTCCCCACCCCGACATCCCTGGCCTGCCTCGCCGGTGTCGCACCATCCACCCGCGAGTCCGGCAAAGCCCGCGTCGTCGCGTTCCGCTGGGCCGTCGACAAGCAACTGCGCGACGCCGTCTGCGACTTCGCCGGCGACAGCCGCCACGCCAACCCCTGGGCTGCCGACCTCTACCGACGCGCCCGCGCCCGCGGCCACGACCACCCCCACGCCGTCCGCATCCTCGCCCGCGCCTGGCTCGACATCATCTGGAAGTGCTGGACCACCGGCACCGCCTACGACCCCACCCAGCACCGAGCACTCCAACGACTCCTCAACCAAGATCAACCAGTGAGGGCTTGACACAGGGCTACTCATGCCGGCACCACCGCCGCACTCGGGCGGGTGGCCAGCCAGTACCCGGTGAACAGCAGGACCGAGGCCAGCAGGTAGAGCAGTTCCGCTGCGCCGTTCGGCCCGAGCCCGGCCGACGGGGCGTGCAGCCGTACGTGGACCAGGGCGTTTCCGTAGTCAGCGCCCGCGTCGGTGTCCAGGGAGAAGACCGTGTCCATGGTCCAGTTCCAGGCGGTGTGGAAGCCGACGGCCGTCCAGAGCGCGCCGGTGGAGAGCCGGGTCAGTATAAGGAAGCCGGCCATCAAGGTGAGATCGGCGAGCAGGACCAGGGCGAACAGCGGGGTCGGTAGGTCGGAGAAGTGCAGCACGGCGAAGATCAGGCTCGACGCGATTGCGGCCTTGCGCAGCGACCCTCCGTCGGCGAGCGTCTGCAACACGTACCCCCGGAATGCGACCTCCTGCACCACGGCGCTGGTCGTGAAGAAAAACAGGCCCATGGCCAGCAGCCCGACGGCCGGCACCACCCCTCGCTCGGTCAGCTCCGTCCCGGTGATCCGCGCCCAGCCTGCCGTCCACAGCACCGCAAAATACGCGACCATCGCCATGACGCCGGTCAGGAAACCGGTCCACAGGCCCCGACCGGGCCGGCCGGTCAGCCCAAGGTCCCGCCACGGCCGCCGGTCGACGTGCCGCCGGAAGGCGTAGGTGACGCCGAGAACGGCGACGGGCACCCCGGCGTGCGCCGCCAGGTTCGCGGTCAGGGACCGTTGCCCCCACATTCCCAGCGGCGCGGCCACCGCCAGCACCGCGACGAGGTACCCCGATACCCGCCACCATCGGCGCAACCGGTGGTCTGGCCCGAGGAACAGTCGGCCGACCGGGCCGGGACGCTGCGGTCGTCGTAGCTGTGCCGCTGTCGTCATGTCTCGTCCTCCCGTCGCCGGTGCGTGCGGATTCGACGCTATGAGCACCGTGCGGTGGGGGGTACGGGGCTGACCTCCGACCTTCCTGGGGGACAGCCCCCAGGAGTGGATCCGGTCAGCCGAGCGGGCCGACCTCCCGCTCGATCGCCGCGCGCAGCTCGGGGCCGCGCAGCACCTCGCGGGCGGCCTCGATCAGCGGGGCGAGGAACACGTCCGGCCCCGGCTCGCCCACCACGTCACCGAGGGCGGCCAACGCGGCCCGGCCGGCCGGCGACGGGGTCAGCGGGGCCCGGAGCTGGAGCCCGCGTACGGCCGCCAGCAGCTCCACCGCGAGCAGGCTGTTCAGATTGTCCAGCACGGTCCGCAGCTTCTTGGTCGCCGCCCAGCCCATCGAGACGTGGTCCTCCTGCATGCCGCTGGTGGGCAGCGAGTCCACCGACGCGGGGGCGGCCAGTCGCCGGTTCTCCGCGACGATCCCGGCCGCCGTGTACTGGGCGATCATCAGCCCGGAGTTGACCCCGGCGTCGGGGGAGAGGAACGCGGGCAGCTCCCGGGAACGGGTGACGTCGAGCAGGCGGTCCACCCGGCGTTCCGCGATCGCGCCCACCTCGGCGGCGGCGATGGCCAGGTAGTCCGCGGCGAAGCCGAGCGGCGCGCCGTGGAAGTTGCCGGTCGACTCGACCCGGCCGTCCGGCAGCACCACCGGGTTGTCGACCACGGACCGCAGCTCCCGCCCGGCCACGGTCTCGACGAAGTCGAGGGTGTCCCGGGCCGCGCCGGCCACCTGAGGGGCGCAGCGCATCGAGTACGCGTCCTGCACCGCGTGCGCCAGGTCGTGACGGTGCGAGTCCATCACCGTCGAGTCCTGCAGCAGCTTGTGGATGTTCGCCGCCGAGGCCGCCTGGCCGGGATGCGGCCGGATGACGTGCAGCTCGGGCAGGAACGGCCGTTCCGAGCCGAGCATCGCCTCGATGGCCAGGGCGGTGGTCACGTCGGCCATGGCGAACAGGTGCCGGGCGTCGTGGATGGCCAGCAGCAGCATGCCGAGCATCCCGTCGGTGCCGTTGATCAGCGCCAGCCCCTCCTTGGCGGCCAGCTCGATCGGCGCCAGCCCGACCCGGCGCAGCGCCTCGCCGCCGGGGATCCGCTCCCCGGCCGGGCCGAGCACCCAGCCCTCGCCGAGCAGCACCAGCGCGCAGTGCGCCAGCGGCGCCAGGTCGCCGGAGGCGCCGAGCGAGCCGTGCTCCGGCACCCACGGGGTGACCTCGTGGTTGAGCAGGTCCACCAGGGCCTCGGCGACCAGCGGCCGGACCCCGGAGCGGCCGAGGGCGAGCGAGCGTACCCGCAGCAGCATCATCGCCCGGACCACCTCGCGGGGCATCGGCGCACCGACCCCGGCGGAGTGCGAGCGGATCAGCGCGTGCTGCAGCTCGGCCCGGCGTTCGGGCGCGACGAAGGTGTTCGCGAGGGCCCCGAACCCGGTGGAGACGCCGTAGACGGGCCGGCCGGCCGCCTCGATGCCGTCCACGATGGACCGGCTGGTCGCCATCGCCGCCACCGCGGCCGGGTCGAGGACGACCTTGGCGGTGGCGCGGGCGACGGCGAGCACGTCGGCGGGGGCGATTCCGGTGGACTGGATGGTGACGGTCATCAGGTATGCGGCGTGGATACCCGGTCGTTGGGGGCCGGGTGAAAGCGCCGTTCCTCCTCTCGTGTGTAGGCCCATCCGTCTGCACGTTGCAGCAGGTGGACGTATCGGTGGTGCACGCTTTGTACGAGGGTGTGGCGGGTGCGGATGTTGAAACGGCCGGTGGTTCGGACAGCGACTCGGCCCTCATGTCGGCCGGTGTTCTTGCCGGTGGGTACGACAGCGCGTACCAGGTCGCCGGTTTGGAAGCCGCGTATGGTTTTGGTTCGGGGTAGTCGTAGTCGGGGGAACCCGTATTGGTCGGCACGGGTGCGGGCGTAGCTGCCGCGCCCGGTGGCGGTGGCCACGAGCACCTGCCTCGGACAGGACCGCACGGTGGTGAGTACGCCGACGTGGAGAGCGTCGAGGGTGTGGGCCTTCGGAGCGCCGGTGCGGTGTCGATTCCATTTGGTGCGCCCGCCGGTGGCGACCTGCACTGACAGGCCGGTGGCCACAAGGGCGTGCCACAACGCCCACCGGGTCGTCGACACCGCAGCGGCATCCCGGAGTGGCAGTTTCTGCTGTCGTCGGATCCGGGCCAGCACGGCGGGCCGGTCCGCGAGGAATGTGTTGGCGTCCTTGGTCTGGTTGCAGGGGATGCAGGCCAGGGTCAGGTTCGACACCCGGTCGGAGCCGCCGCGTGAGCGGGGCACGATGTGGTCGATGTTCAGCGGCACTCCGACCGCGCCGCAGTAGGCGCATTTGCGTCCGTGCTTCGCGAGGAGGTATTCGCGGACTTCGTAGCCGTGCAGGGTGCCGTGCTGGTACTCGACCCCGGAGATGTCGGGGTTCTGCAGGAGTTGGGTGTCGAACGCGACCCGCTCCACATGCAGCCGGGCCACGGGTGCCCAACGGCACAGCCGCTGAACCCAGGACATGGTGTTGTCGACCCGGTGCCGCAACGATGGCGCCAACCACCCTTGCGGCCTACGCCGATTGGCGTATCGGGGTGCGCGGTAGCGCAGGTTCCGCGACCGACGACCACGCCGCAGAGCGGCGCGGGCGGTCAATCTGTCCCGGATCTGCCCACCCCGATGGCGAACCTCAATTCCGAACAAGCCCGTCCGGACTATGTCGTCGTCCGCCTTCTCCGCGCGGAAGACCGCGATGCCGGTGAACTTTGACCCCGGATCGATCCCGACCTCAACCCCGTCCACCTGCGAGGAGGCGACCTCGCGGTCTTTGAGCCGGATCACGAACGGGGTGTGGCGGTGCACCACCGCCCGCCCGGACGCCAGCAGCTTCCGGGCCCGCGCCGGGGCGCACGGTTGTAGTGGCCGGTGGCGACGGTCGAGCACGAACACCATCGGGTGGGTATGGGCCTCACAGCCCGCTCCAGTTCCCGCCGAGGCGGGTTCCGGGTGACGCCGGCTCACGCCGGTCTCCCCTCGCCCATGTCGCACACCGGCTGCCGGGTGGCGTCCGTGTCCCGTTTCGTGGCTTCTCGGGGCCGTGTCTGCTGACGTGGATTCCAGGGTCCGGGGCTGAGGAAGCACCCCAGAGTGGGTCTTCTGACCTGTGTACAACGTAGATCCCTCCCTTCAGAGGTTTCTGGGGCTGGTCAACCAACCTGTAGGACCGAACAAGCACTGTCCTTCAGGGCCGAGAAGTTGACGGGAGCACTCCGTTGTGCAGGACGTGGCGGATCAGGGGCACACCGGGCCGGTAGGCCAGGTGCAGGTGGGAAGGGGCGTCGAGGATCATCAGGTCGGCCCGGGCGCCCCGCGCCAGCCGGCCGACGTCGGTGCGGCGCAGCGCCGCCGCCCCGCCGGCGGTCGCGGCCCACACCGCCTCCGCCGGGGTCATCCGCATCTCGCGTACGGCGAGGGCGATGCAGAACGGCATCGACGAGGTGTACGACGACCCGGGGTTGCAGTCGGTGGCCAGCGCCACGGTGACGCCCGCGTCGAGCAGCCGGCGGGCGTCGGGATACGGCGACCGGGTGGAGAACTCCGCGCCGGGCAGCAGCGTGGCGATGGTGCTGGTGTGCGGGCCTTCGGCGCACATGCAGTCGATCCGGGTCGACGCGAGCGCGTCGATGTCGGCGTCGGACAGGTGGGTGCAGTGGTCCACGCTGGCCGCACCGAGTTCCACCCCGAGCCGCACGCCCGGGCCGGGGCCGAGCTGGTTGGCGTGCACCCGCACGCCCAGCCCGACCGCCTGCCCGCAGGCGAGGATCGCCCGGGCGTGGTCCAGGTCGAAGGCGCCCCGCTCGCAGAACACGTCGATCCAGCGGGCGTACGGAGCGGCGGCGGCCAGCATCGGCCCGCACACCATGCCGACGTAGTCGTCGGGGCGGCCGGCGTACTCGGCGGGGACGACGTGCGCGCCGAGGAACGTGGTGTCCTCGGTGAACTCGGCGGCGATCCGCAGCGAGCGGGCCTCGTCGGCGACGGTGAGGCCGTACCCGCTCTTGATCTCGATGGTGGTGGTGCCCTGCCGCATCGCCTCGCCGCGCAGCCGGCGGACCGTGGCCCGCAGCTCGTCGTCGGAGGCGGCGCGGGTGGCCCCCACGGTGGTGCGGATGCCGCCCCCGGTGTACGGCTCGCCGGCCATCCGGGCGGCGAACTCGGCGGCCCGGTCCCCGGCGAAGACCAGGTGGGCGTGGCTGTCCACGAAGCCGGGCAGCACGGCCGCGCCCTCGGCGTCGATCCGGCGGTCGGCGGCCGGGGCGTCCCGGGCCGGCCCGACCCAGGCGACCAGGCCGTCCTCGACCAGCAGCGCGGCGTTCCGGCGGATGCCCAGCGGCCCGCCCTCGCCCTCGTACGGCGAGTTGGTGACCAGTTCGCCGATGTTGTCGACCAGCAGGCTTCTCATGGTCGGGTCACCTCCTCGATCGCCGCGCGCAGCTCGGTCGGCACGTCGACGGTCAGGTGCCGGCTGTCGGCGACCACGGCCCGGCCGTCGACCACCACGTGGGTGACGTCGGCGGCGGTGGCGGCGAAGAACACCCCGACCGGCGGCACCCCGGCTGTCCGCGCGCTGTCCAGCCGTACGGTGACCAGGTCGGCCCGGTTCCCGACCGACAGCCGGCCGGCGTCGCCCCAGCCCAGCGCGGCGTGCCCGCCGACGGTGGCGGCGGTGACCAGCTCGGCGGCGGTGAAGTGGCCGCGCCTGCGGGTACGCAGTCGCTCGTCCAGCTCCACCGCGCGGGCCTCCTCGAAGAGGTCGACCACGGCGTGGCTGTCGCTGCCGAGGCTGAGCGGGCTGCCCGCCTCGGCCATCCGGCGGGCCGGCCCGATCCCGTCGGCGAGGTCCCGCTCGGTGGTCGGGCAGAGGCAGACCCCGGCTCGGCTCTCCCCGAGCAGCGTGACGTCCGCGCTGGTCGGGTGGGTGGCGTGGATCGCGGTGGTGCGCCGGCCGAGGACCCCGTGGTCGGCCAGCAGCCGGGCCGGGGTGCGGCCGTGCACGGCCCGGCAGGCGTCGTTCTCGGCCGGCTGCTCGGACAGGTGTACGTGCAGCGGCAGGCCCTGCCGGTCCGCCCAGCCGGCCACCGTGGCGAGCTGCTCCGCCGGCACCGCCCGCACCGAGTGGATCGCCGCACCGATCCGGGCGTGGTCGTTCTCCGGGCGGAACCCGCTCACCCGTTCCGCCCAGCGCAGCGCGTCCCCGTCGTCGAACCGCCGCTGCGGCCCGACCAGCGGATCCCCGTCCACCGTGGCGGTCAGGTACGCCGTGTCCAGCAGGGTGATCCGGATGCCGGCGTGCGCGGCCGCCTCCACCAGCGCCGCCGACATCGCATTCGGGTCGGCGTACGGGGTGCCGTTCGGGCCGTGGTGCAGGTAGTGGAACTCGCCGACGCAGGTGATCCCGGCGAGCGCCATCTCCGCGTATGCGGCCCGGGCCAGGGCCAGGTACGAGTCCGGGTCGAGCCGGGCGGCCACGGTGTACATGACGTCCCGCCAGCTCCAGAAGTCCCCCCGCCCGCCGTGGGTACGCCCGCGCAGCGCCCGGTGGAAGGCGTGCGAGTGGGCGTTGGCCAGGCCGGGCAGGGTGAGCCCGGGCAGTCGTACCGCGTCGCGCAGCACCTCGACCCCGGCGGCCGGCGCGCCGCCGCCGACGAGCGGGGTGATCGCGGTGATCCGGCCGTTCTCGGCCTCGATCAGCACGTCGGCGGTGGGTTTGGCGTGGTCGGGCAGCCAGGCGTACTCGGCCAGCCAGCGGGTCAGCGGCATGCCAGCTCCTCCAGCACCCAGGCCAGGGCGGTCACCCCGGCGGCGCAGTCGGCGTCGGTGGCGGACTCGGCGGGGGAGTGTGACACCCCGGTCGGGTTCCGTACGAACAGCATCGCGGTGGGCAGGTGCGCGGCCAGCACGCCCGCGTCGTGCCCCGCCCCGGTGGGCAGCACCGGCGCGTCCAGCAGCGCCGCCAGCCGGTCGGCCAGCCCGCCGTCGAACGCGACGAGGGGGGTCGCCGACTCCTGCGTGCAGGTCAGTTCGGTGCCGTCCCGGGCCGCCCGATCGGCGGCCTTGGTGCGGACCGCCTCGACCAGGCCGTGCAGCGTCTCCGGCTCGGCGGCCCGGGCGTCCAGCCAGCCGGTCACCTTCGCCGGGATCGCGTTGGTGGCGTTCGGCTCCACCGACACCCGGCCCACCGTGGCGTGCGCGTCGCGTAGCCGGGCCTCCTTGTTCGCCGCGAGCACGGTGAACGCGTACGTGAGCATCGGGTCGCGGCGGTCCGCCATCCGGGTCGTACCCGCGTGGTTGCCCTCGCCGTGGAAGTCGAAACGCCAGCGGCCGTGCGGCCAGATCGCGCTGGCCACCGCGACCGGCGCGGCCTGGTCGACCAGCGCGCGGCCCTGCTCGACGTGCAGTTCCACGAAGGCCGCGAAGCGGCCGAGCAGGCCCGGGTCGGCGCCCGCCGGCCGGTCGCCCAGCGCCTCGGCGAAGCTCACCCCGGCCGCGTCGCGCAGGTCGGCCGCGCGGTCCACCGCGATCTCCCCGGTGAGCAGCCGCGACCCCAGGCAGGGTACGCCGAACCGGCCGCCCTCCTCCTCCACGAACGCGGCCACCGCCACCGGCCGGACGGGGGTGACCCCGGCCGCCCGCAGCTCGTCCACGGCGAGGAACGCGCTGACGATGCCGAGCGGCCCGTCGTACGCGCCGCCGTGCGGCACCGAGTCGAAGTGGCTGCCGGTGAGCACCGCGTTCCCCGTGTCGGGGTCGCCCCACCAGGCGAACAGGTTCCCGTTGCCGTCCTCCTGCACGGGCATGCCCCGCTGGTCGGCCTGCTCGCGGAACCAGCCCCGCAGCGTGATCTCCGGCTCGGTGAGCGCGTACCGCAGGTAGCCGCCGCTGCGGTCGTCCCGCCCGACCGGCGCGATCTCGTCCCACAACCTCCGGAACCTGTTAGGAAGGGTCCCTTCCTCTACCGAATGCGTTAACAAGGGGCCCTTCCTCACGCCTCGGCCATGGGGACTCGGACGCCGGTGCGCGCGGCGACCTCGCGGGCGTCGTCGTACCCGGCGTCCACGTGCCGGATGACGCCCATCGCCGGGTCGTTGGTCAGCACCCGCTCGATCTTCTGCCCGGCGAGGGCGCTGCCGTCTGCGACGCAGACCTGGCCGGCGTGGATGGAGCGGCCGATGCCCACCCCGCCGCCGTGGTGGATGGACACCCAGGACGCCCCGCTGGCGGTGTTGACCAGGGCGTTGAGCAGCGGCCAGTCGGCGATCGCGTCGGAGCCGTCGGCCATCGCCTCGGTCTCCCGGTAGGGGCTGGCCACGCTCCCGCAGTCCAGGTGGTCCCGGCCGATCACCACCGGCGCGCTCAGCTCGCCCGAGGCGACCATCTCGTTGAACCGCACCCCGGCCTTGTCCCGCTCGCCGTAGCCGAGCCAGCAGATCCGGGCCGGCAGGCCCTGGAAGGCCACCCGCTCGCCGGCCATCCGGATCCACCGGGCCAGGGACTCGTTCTCGGGGAACAGGTCGAGGATGGCCCGGTCGGTGGCGGCGATGTCGGCCGGGTCGCCGGAGAGGGCGGCCCAGCGGAACGGGCCTTTACCCTCGCAGAACAGCGGCCGGATGTACGCCGGCACGAAGCCGGGGAACTCGAAGGCCCGCTCGTACCCGCCGAGTTTCGCCTCGCCGCGGATCGAGTTGCCGTAGTCGAAGACCTCCGCGCCGGCGTCGAGGAAGCCGACCATCGCCTCGACGTGCTTGGCCATCGACGCGCGGGCCCGGTCGGTGAACTCGGCCGGCTTCGCCTTCGCGTAGTCCCGGGCGTCGGCCAGCTCAACCCCCTCCGGCAGGTACGACAGCGGGTCGTGCGCGCTGGTCTGGTCGGTGACGATGTCGATGGCGACGCCCCGGCGCAGCAGCTCCGGAAAGATGGTCGCCGCGTTGCCCACCACACCGACGCTGAGCGCGCGCCGGTCCCGCTTCGCGGCGAGCACCCGCTCGACCGCGTCGTCCAGCGAGTCGGCGATCTCGTCCAGGTAGCGGTCGTGCGCCCGGCGCTCCAGCCGGCTGCGGTCCACGTCCACGATCAGGCAGGCGCCACCGTTCATGGTGACCGCGAGGGGCTGCGCCCCGCCCATCCCGCCGCAGCCGGCGGTCAGCGTCAGAGTGCCGGTGAGGCTTCCGTTGAAGCGCTTCGCGGCAACGGCGCCGAACGTCTCGTAGGTGCCCTGCAGGATGCCCTGGGTGCCGATGTAGATCCAGGAGCCCGCGGTCATCTGCCCGTACATGGTCAGGCCGAGCTGCTCCAGGCGGCGGAACTCGGGCCAGGTGGCCCAGTCGCCGACCAGGTTGGAGTTGGCCAGCAGCACCCGGGGCGCCCACTCGTGGGTCCGCATGACGCCGACCGGGCGGCCGGACTGCACCAGCATCGTCTCGTCGTCGCGCAGCTCGGTCAGCGTCCGTACCAGGGCGTGGTACGACGGCCAGTCCCGTGCGGCCTTGCCGGTGCCGCCGTAGACCACCAGGTCCTCGGGGCGCTCGGCGACCTCCGGGTCGAGGTTGTTCATCAGCATCCGTAGCGCGGCCTCCTGCGGCCACCCCTTCGCGGTGCGTGCGGTGCCGCGGGCGGCGCGGACGGGCTGGTGCATCTCGTACTCCTCTCAGCTGAGGAACAACTGACGGCGGGCGGCGGACGACTCGAACGCCTCGAGTCGGGCCTGGGATTCGGCGGGGGTGGCGTCGCAGATCGCCTGGAGCACCACCATGGCCAGGGTCATCGGGGCGGTGTGCAGGTCGAAGACCAGATCGGTGCCGACGGTGGCGGGGAGCACCACCTCGGCGTGCTCGGTGGCCGGGCTCACCGGGGAGTCGGTGATCGCCACGACGGTCAGCCCGGACTCCCGGGCCTCGCGCAGCGCGTCCAGGGTCTCCCGGGGGTAGCGGGGCAGCACGAACGCCAGCAGCGCGCTCGCCCCGGCGGCGGCGGCCTGCTCCAGCCGATCGGCGAGGAGGCTGCCGCCGTCGTCGAGCACCCGTACGTCCGGGTGCACCTTCGCCGCGAAGTACGCGAAGTACGCCGCGAGGGGCGCGGCGGCGCGCAGCCCGAGCACCGGCAGCGGGCGGCTGGCCGCGAGCAGCTTCCCCACGTCGGCGATCCGGCCGGCGTCGGCGAGCTGCCCGGCGAGCCGGTCGAGGTTGCCCATCTCGGCGTGGACCGCCCGCTGCAAGGCGTTGCCGGCGTCGGCCGGGTCGGTGCCGCCGGTGGCGGACAGCTCCCGGAGCCGTCGGCGCAGCGCGGGGTAGCCGTCGTGCCCGAGCGCCATCGCGAACCGGGTCACCGACGGCTGGCTGACCCCGGCCAGCTCGGCGACCTCCGCTGCGGACAGGTACGCGGCCGCGCCCGCGTGCTGCACGAGGCAGTGCGCGATCCGGCGCTGGGTGGGGGTGAGCCGTACGCCGTGGAACAGGTCGAGCAGGCGGTCGGTGGGCGCCGCGCCGCTTTCATTCATGGTGAGACTCTATGCATAAAAACTTTCAGAGCGCAACACCGCGCCGGTCCCGCCCACCGGCCGGAGGGCGGAGGGACGAGCATCCACTCGGTACTATCCGCACGGCCGTGAGCGGAGGAGTTGGGGCATGCAGTCGGTTGGTCCGTACAGGTTCACCGAGGCGCTCGGCGTCTGCCAGGTGGGCACGGCGTGGTGGGCGATCGACGGGCATGACCGGCTGGCGACGGTGGCGGTGCTCGACGGCGCCGCGGCGACGGACCAGCCCTGGCGGGAGGCCTTCGCGAACGCGGCCAACGCCCTGGCGCTGACCCCGGACGGCCAGCGCTACGTCGACGCCGACCTGGCCGCGGCCAAGCCCTGGGTGGCGTACCCCGCGGAAGAGGGGATGGGCGCCCAGCGCCTCTTCCAGGACCTCGGCATGGAACTGCAGCCGGCGGAGTCGGCGGCGGAGATCCTGATCCCGGCCACCGGCACGGTCACCGAACCGCCGCAGCCGGTCTCCGCGGCACCGGCCTCCGGCATACCGGGCCCCACCTCCGGGGCACCACTGCCGTGGGCGATGCACGCCCCGATGGTGCCGCAGCAGGTGTCCCCCGCGCCGCAGCAGATGTCCCCCGCGCCGCAGCAGGTGTCGCCGGCGCCGCAGCCGGTGTCCCCCGCGCCGATGCCGGAGCACCCCCAACCGGTCAGCGTGCCGCCGCAGGAGCCGTTCACCGCACCCGCCCGCCGGATCGCGCCCTCCGCGCCGCCCCGGCACCGGACTGGACGCTGGATCGGGATCGGCGCACTGGTGCTGGTGGTCCTCGCCGGTGCCGGTGGTGTGGCCGTGTGGGCGAACTCGGGTGGCGACAAGAAGCCGGAGCACACGGCCAGCACCAGCGCCCCACCGCTGTTGCCGACGACGCCGCCCGAGTCGCCCGGCGTCGAGCCGCCGAAGCCCGGCGCGTGGCCGACCCAGTGGCCGAAGTTCAAGGAGCGGGACACCGTACGGACGCTGAATCTCGACGGCCTGGGCTTCCCGGTGAAGGTGCCCACGAACTGGCAGTGCACGCTCGCCGGCCGTGCCGAAGGATTCGTCAAGTACCAGTGTGGTACGTCCGCGACGGGCGCCGAGGCGCTCGGCGGTGAGGTGATCGTGCGGGACTGCCCGCAGCCATGCACCGCGCAGTGGCAGACCGCGATGCGCGGCGTCGAGGAGGCGTGGGGCACGCAGTGGATCCGTAGCGGCGAGTACGCGAGCTACGCCGAGAAGATCCTCGAGGCCGACGGCGGGCAGCGGCACGGCCTGATCGTCGTGGCCTACTTCCGCAGTGGAGAAGACGGCGCGATCGACCGGCAGCTGGTGATTCGGATGACCTCTCCCGTGCCGGAGGCCTACCAGCTGCGCCGCTTCGCCAGCTACATCCGCGACGTCGTCGTCTTCTGAGGATGTGCCGGTGAGCCTCACGTCGTCCACACCCGACTGCGCGCTCCGCCCCCTCGCCGACCACTCCGTCGCGCTGGTTCACGAGTGGTTCGGTGCCACCGGCGGTTCCGAGCAGGTGTTCCTGAGCATGGCCGAGGTCGTGCCGCACGCGGAACGATTCGTGCTCTGGAAGGACCACGACGCGACCGTGGACCAGGAGATCCACGAATCGTGGCTGGCGAAGACGCCGTTGCGGCGCAGCAAGGCGCTCGCGCTTCCGCTCATGCCGCTCACCTGGCGCACCCTGACCCGCAAGACGTACGACTTCGTCATCTCCTCGAGCCATGCCTTCGCGCACACGGTCAGAATCGGCGACCCCGACCGGACCCGGCACCTGAGCTACGTGCACTCACCCGCCCGCTACGTCTGGAGTCCAGAACTGGACCAACGGGGCGCGAACGCCCTGCTCGCGCCGGTGCGCACCGTGCTCCAGGCCGGGGACAGGCGGCTGAGCCGGCACGTCCACAGCTACGCGGCGAACTCGCAGGAGGTGCGGGCACGGATCAGCCGCTACTGGGGGCGTGACGCCAGGGTGATCAACCCACCGGTGGAAGTGGACTACTTCGGGGCGGCCCCGCCGGAGGTGCGCGACCAGGACCGCCGTTACCTCCTGGGCGTCGGCCGCTGGATCCCGTACAAGAATTTCGATTTGATGGTCGAGATCGCGGCGGCGGCCCGCCTGCCACTGGTCATCGCCGGTGGGGGCCCCGAGGAGGAGAACCTGCGCCGGCTCGCCGCCCGCGTTGACGTCCCGGTCGAATTCGAGATCAGGCCGACGAAGGAACGGCTCCGCGAGCTGTACTGGGGCGCCGTGGCGCTGCTCTACCCGGCGCTCGAGGACTTCGGCATGATCCCGGTGGAGGCGCAGGCCTGCGGCACCCCCGTTGTGGGGTGGGCCCGCGGCGGGCTGCTGGAGACCGTGGTGACGGGCGAGACCGGCTTTCTCCTCGACACCAGCGACCCGGCCGAATACGTGGTCCCGATCCGTCGGGCGTCCAAACTGTCCGCCCAGGCGGCGATGACCAATGTCCAGCGGTTCACCCCGCAGGTCTTCCAGGCGAACATCGCGGCCTGGCTGGCCGAGCAGGGGTAGCCGCCAGCGGGCGTCCATGGCTTTGGTAGGAGTTCCCGGTCTTGGCCGGGGATCGAGCCTCACATACTCTTTGCCGGGCTCAGTGCACTGCGAGTGGGGGACTACTTCATGGCGACGGCATCGCCCGTGGCGAACGTGCTGATGTTGGGCACCGCTGAGTGGGATTCCCCGATCGCGACGAACCAGCACTACGTCGCACGGGAACTCGCGGAGACCACGAAGGTGACCTTCGTCGAATCCCTGGGGCTGCGCCGGCCCAGGCTCAGCCGGGACGACGTCGTCCGGATGGCCGGGCGGATCCGAAAGGCGGTCGGCGACCGGAAAGCGCCGGCGCACCGGCCCCGGCCGGCGGGGGCGCGGATCGTGTCGCCGCTTGTGCTACCGCTGCACCGGACACCCACCCGTCCGCTCAACCGTGCCCTGCTCCGGCGCGCCACCGGCAATTGGCTCAGGAGCTCACGCCCACGCGTGCTCTGGACGTTCACGCCGGTCACGTACGGCCTGGAAGAGGCGGCAGACGTCGTCATCTATCACTGTGTGGACCTGCTGGCGACCTTTCCCGGCGTGGACGGCGTCGCCGTGGCGCGCGGGGAGAGGTCGTTGTCGGGGCGCACCGCCGTCGCCGTCGCCACCAGCAAGGCGGTCCAGGAACATCTCGTCGCCGCCGGCTTCCCCCGGGTCGAGCTGCTGCCGAACGTCGCCGACGTGTCGGTCTTCACGGCGGCGAGCAGACCGGTCGCCGAGCGCCGTCCCGTCGCCCTCTTCTCCGGGAATCTCACCGTCCACAAGCTCGACCTGCGGCTCCTCGAGTCGACCGCCGCAGCCCTGCGGGGACGCGGTGAGCTGCTGCTGGCCGGTCCGCTCGCCGCAGGTGGGGGCAGTTTCGACGCAGAGCTGCGGCGCCTCGAGGAACTCGGTGCCCGCCACGTCGGCGTTCTCACTCCCGCCCAGCTCGCCGAGCTGGCCGGAACCTGCGCAGTCGGGCTCATCCCGTACGAGATCAACGACTACACCCGGGGGGTCAGTCCCCTGAAGTGCTTCGAGTATCTGTCCTCGGGGCTGGCGGTGCTGAGCACCGGGCTTCCGGCGGTCACCGAGCTCGCGCTGACCAACTCCCACGTGGTGGCGGCCGAGGCCGACGACTTTCCGGCTCGCCTGCTGGAGCTGCTCCAGCCGGTCACCGACACCGTGGTGAACGACCGGATGGCGAGCGCGGCGGAACACGGTTGGACAGGCCGTGGCGCGGTGCTGCGCGAGCTGCTGGAGACCGAACTGGTTCGTGAGCGATGAAGCGGGTGCTCGTCGTCAGCGTCGAACCACCCTGGCCGGCGCAGCACGGTGGCCGCATCCGTACCGCTCGGGTGGCCGAGGCGCTGAGCGGCCACGCGGAGGTGCTGGTCACGTTTCCCGATCACGGTGAGCGGCAGGTGGACCCCCCGGTCCCGACCCGCCCGCTGCCCTGGTCGCCGCCGTCCGCCGTCCGTACCCGGGCGTCGGGCGGTCCCCACCTGGGCGGGCACTACATGGTTCCCATCGCCGACTCCCTCGACGCGCTCTGCGAGGAGTTCCGGCCCGACGCGGTGTACTGGTCCCACTCCTACCTGGCGGCCTGGGCGCCCCCATCCGCACGGGGGGTACCGCAGATCGTCGAATTCGCCAACATCGAAGGCCGGCGCCTGCAGACCCTGGTGACGTCGGCCCACGGGTGGCAACGGCTGGCCCGCCGGGCCGAGGCGACCAAGGCCGCCTTCTGGGAGCCGCGAGTGGCCGCCCGCGCCGCGCTCTGCGTCGCGCTCTCCCAGCCGGACCTGGCCGTGCTGCGCGGCTGGACCCGCGATGTCGTCCTGACCCCGAACGGGGTGGACGTCCAGCCCTACAGCCCCTCGCCACCCGACGGATACGTCCTCGCGCTGGCCTCGTACGACTACGAGCCGAACGTGCTGGCGTTGCGCACGTTCGTCCGGGACGTCTGGCCCCTCGTCCGCGCCGAGCTGTCCACGGCTCAGCTGGTGGTCGCGGGTCGGCGGAGCGAGGCGCTGGGTCAGGAGTTCGGCGCGGTTTCCGGAGTGACCGTGCTCGGCACGCTCGACGACCTGGCGGACGCCTACGCCGGAGCCGCGCTGACCGTCGCACCCGCGACCACCGGCGGTGGATCGCAGCTCAAGCTGACCGAGTCGATGTCGCGTGGGCGTTCCGTCGTCATGAGCACGTTCGCGGCGCAGGGCCTGCCGGGTGCCGTGCGGGGTGCCGGTGCCTACTGGGTGGCCGACGCACCGCACCCCTTCGCCGGCGCGGTCGTCGACGGGTTGCGCAACCTGTCCGCGCGGCAGGCGCGGGAGCGCACGGCGTGGCAGCTTTGTGCGGCGCTCGGCTGGCCCCAGACGGTTCGTGAGCTGGTCGCCGCCATCTCGGCCCTCGCCGACGGGAAGCCCGCGTTGTGATCCGGCGCGTGCACATGATCGAGTCGGGCGGGCGAGGCGGCGTCTTCAACCACTCCGTCGAGGTCGCCGCCGGTCTGACGGAACTCGGTGTGGACGTGGTCGTCCACACCGCCGACGACTGCGACGAGGCACCTGCCACGGTGGCCCTGTGTCGCTGCATCACCTGGCATCGGTCCTCGCCCAACCGCATCGTCCGCCAAGCCCGGACGTCGGCGCGCTACGTCCTTCGCACCCTGCCGCACCTGCGCCGGGTGATCGGCCCGGAGGACATCGTCCACATCCAGGGCATGTTCGCGCTCACCCCGGAACTCGTCTCGGTCGCCCGGCACCGCAACGCGACGGTCGTCGCCAGCCCGCACAACACCTTCGTCCGGTCGAACGCCCCGGGGGGCGGCCGAGCACTGCGCAGCGTGCTCCAGGACTCCGACCGGGTCCTCGTCTACTCGGGCGCCGACCGGCAGAGCCTCCTCGGCAGGGGAGTGGCCAACGTCGTCCAGGTCCCCCTGGTGCAGTGGACGCCGCCGGTGAACCCGGCACTCGTCGAGCGTTGGCGCACGGAGCTGAAGCCCGACGGCGGCAAGCTGGCCCTCCTGCCTGGTCAGGTCCGGGCGGACAAGAATCCGGAGCTGTTCGTCCAGGCCATGGCGCAGCTGCCGGGCTGGCTGGGAGCGGTGGTCGGCGCGGATCTCGGGCCGGGCCGGCAGGTGGACGCCCTGATCGAACAGACCGGGGCGGCGGTGACGACCGTCTACCGCTATCTGGATGTCGACGAGTTCACCGCGCTGGTCGCGACCGCCGATGTGGTCGTCGCGCCGTACGAGGTCGCCAGTCAGTCCGGCGTGCTCGCGGTGGCCGCCAGACTTGGTGTGCCGACCGCGGTGGCCCCGTGCGGCGGGCTGGGCGAGTTGGCCACCGCCGTCGCCCGCGACGTCAGCGTCGCGGCGGTACGGGACGCCATCGTCGTCGCCCACGAACTCGGCGCGAGGCCGGTCGACCCGGCGGACGCCGCCAACCGCTTTCTGCACGAGTACATCGCCACCCAGCAGAGCCGGACCAACGGCCGGACGCGCAGCCAGTGAGAGAGGACCGTATTGTCCAGGTTGACCGTAACGATGGTCTCTGTCTCGGACACCGCCGGTGGTGCCGAGGCGCACACCGTCGCGCTCGGCCAGGGAATGCGGGATCGCGGCCATGACGTCGTCCTGTACGGCCGGTGCCCGGGATGGGGCGAGCACGGCCTGACCCGACGTGAGATCGGGCTTGGGCCGAAATGGTCGCGCAGGACGATGGCCGCCGGGCTCCTGCGGGTGCCGCTCGAGCGGCACCGCACGCAGACCATTGCCGACTCCTCAATCTACTATCTGCAGTTCAAGCGGGAACAGATCGCCCTGACCGCGCCCCTGTCCCGCCGAGCGCCGGTGGTCTGGACCGAGCACGGACGGTGGATGGGTGGTTCGGCCGGTCGTCTGCTTCTCGCGGGTTACGCGCGCGCCGCCGAGCACGTCTCCCGGGTGGTCTGCGTCAGTGCGGCCGTGGCCAGCGACCTCGAACCCGTGGTCGGCCGGGACAAGCTCGTCGTGGTCCCCAATTCGATCGACACCCGGCGCTACACCGCCCCGCCGGCCGCGATGCGGGCAGCGTTGCGCCGGCAGTTGCTGCCAAGCCACTTTCACGACCGCCGGGTCGCCGTCCTCGCCGCGCGGCTGCATGGTGCCAAACGCCACGATCGGGCCATCGCGGCGGCGGCGGCCAGCGGAAGCGCCCTGCTCGTCGTCGGCGACGGGCCAGACCGCGAGCGGCTGGAGCGGCTCAGCGCGGGCAACACCGACGTGCACTTCACCGGCCACCGGGAGGACATACCTGACCTCCTCGCCGCCAGCGACTTCTATATCTACTGCGGAGCGGAGACCGACGGTACGCCGACCTGCGTACTCGAGGCTGCCGCCGGCGGGCTACCGGTCGTCGCGTTCCGGGGAGATCCCGGAACGGAGCTGGTCTCCCGCTGCGGTGGTCTCGTGATCGAGAATCCGGCGGAACTGACGGCCGAGAGGGCATCGGCGATCCTGGAACTCCGCGGCGGCGGCGTCGCGTACGTCGAGCAGCAGCACGGCCGCGGGCACTGGCTCGACGCGTACGAACGGATTTTCGGGGAGTGCCTCCGTTGACCTCGCCTGGACAGACGACGAACCCGCCGGGGGATCCCGGTACCCAGGCCGGTATCGCATCGGCGGGGCTCGAAGCGACCGGACCGGCGGGCCGCTCGCGGTCGGCACGCGGGCTCAGCATGGCCACGGCCGTCTCCCTCGGCCTCCGGCTGCTGGGCATGGCCGTGGGTATGGCGACCAACTCCGTGCTCGCGCGCTACCTCAATCCGGACGGGTTCGGCATCTTCGCCCTCGCGCTCACCCTCGGCACGGCGGCGGCACAGGTCGCCGACATGGGCACGACGATCACCGTGAGTTCCCGGATAGCCCGGGAGAAGGCGTCCGCCGGCCGGATCCTGACCACCGGCCTGCTCATCCGGACATCGGTGGCGCTGCTCGCGACCGTCGTCCTACTCATCGCCGCCGCCCGCGGGCTGTTCGGTGAGTCCAGCTCGGTCGTCGCGGTCGTCGCCGTCGCGACGCCGCTCTCCGCGGCGTCGATCCTCACCGCCGGGGCGACGGCCCGTTTCCGCCCCGAGGTGTCGTCCGTCCTCGCCCTCATCCAGGGCGTCCTCTGGCTGATCGCGGTCGTGGCCATCGCGCGCACCGGCGGCGACGTCGTACTGCTTGCCTGGTTCTTCGTCGCTGTCGTCGCGGTGCAGACCGGTGTCGGCGTGGTGATCAACCGAAGGCTGGTGCCACTCGGCCGGCCGTCGTGGGTGGAGGCGGGCCGCATCTTCGCGCTCAGCTGGCCGCTCGCGATCAGTTCGTTGGCGGTCATGGCCTACTACCGTCTCGGCTCGGTGATTCTGTTCCACCTTCAGGGCGCCGCCGAGGTGGGCTACTACTCGGCCGCCTACAAGTTCCTCGACGTCGCTCAGCTCGGCCCGGCCATGCTGGTGGCTCCGCTGCTGCCCCTCGTGGCGACCAGTGCGACCATGGACACCCACCGCCGAAATCTGATCTTCAGCCTGGCGACCCGCACCGGCGTCGTGATCGGCGCTGGTACCGCAGTCATGTTGATCGCGCTCGCCCCCGCCCTCGTCGCCTATCTCTACGGCGACGACTTCGGGCCAGCGACCATGCCTCTGATCCTGCTCGCCGTGGCCTTCGTCGGTGTCACCCTCGGCTATGTCGGCACGACGATCTGTTCCGCGCTGGGCGTCGTACGGCCGATCGCGGTGTTGACCGTCTCGGTCGCGGTGGTCAACCTCGCGGCACAGTTCTGGGCCTGTGCCCGATGGGGGGCAACGGGTGCCGCGGCGGTCGCGGCCGTGACCGAGTTCGTCATCGGGGTCGCCACCTGCCTGCTGGCGGCCCGGGCGATGACGTCACGGCTGCCCGTGCGGGAGATGGCGGGCGTCCTCGTCCTCGGTGCCGCCACGATTGTCGTGTTGTGGCTGGTCCGACTGCCGTGGCCGATCGAGGCAGCGCTGGCCGCCGGCATGTTCGGTGCGGCGGTGCTGGCCACGCGGGCGATCACCCCGACAGACCTCAAGCGCGTGCTGTCGCGCAAGGCCCTGTGAGCTTGCCGCTGGCGCGACCTCGCCCGGCGCTCCCTCAGTAGGTGGCGCCGGTCCGAACGTGCTGCCAGACCAGGCCGGCACACACCACCGGCCCTGTGCCGCACGGCAGGCGAGCGTTGGTGTTCGTGGCCCGGCTGCCGTCCACCCGGACGAGTTTGCTGATGTCAACCGCCAGGTCCGGCGCGTACGAGACCACCGAACCGCCGAAGGCCACCGCCACGCCCCGCGACCCGGGCGCCGACCGCAGCCCGTCGCCGCGCACCACCACGGCCCCCGAGCTGTGCACATTCGCGACTCCACCGGTAGATCCCTCGATGCGCACGTTCGACAGCAGCAGCTCGGTTTCGGTGTTGAGGTCGGCCAGCCAGGCCGCCCCGACCGTTTGCACGTCGCCGACGGCCAGCCGCGGCAGGTGGTGCGTGGCCGCCAAGGCGGCGACCAGGCCGCCGCTGCCATTGATCCGCACATCGGACAGGTTCGCCCGCCGCACCGCGGCCTTCGCCGCCCATTCAGGCAGTTCGAGCAGACGGCTGTCGCCGGTCGCTGTCATGCTCACCGCCCGAACGCTCAGGTCGTCCACCACGCCGGCGACCCGCAGGACCGTGGTGCCGGCCGACGTGCCGCCGACAGTCACCCCGTCCAACCGCAGGCGTCGGATCATCGCCTTCGGCTCCACGGACAGCAGGGGCAGGGCGCCGAGCTGCGCGATGTCCACATCTTCGACCGTGAGGGCGTCCAGGGCCGCGGGAGCGAGTGGCGTGACCCGCACCAGCGGCAGTGCGACCTCCGGGCCGTCGACCTTCAGCCCTCGGAGCTGGACCCGTCCCACGGACGAGCCGTTGATGTGCACCATTCCGCCTCGGCCGGGCAGGGTGGCTGCGGCGACCCGCTCCACCACCAGGTCGTCCACCCGGCCGCCGGTGGTGCGCCACTCGGCGGTGTCGTCCCCGATCCAGACCACGTTGTTGCCGGCAATGCCCGTGACGCCCCGGACCGTGGTACGCAACGCCGCGGTCTCCGGTGAGCCGCCGAGCACCTTGACCAGCGCGGCGAGCGAGGCCACGCTGATGTCCTCGATGACGGTGTCGATCACCGGCCCCGAGACGTCGTCGTAGGCCTGCCAGTCGCGAGGGGTGATGGCGACGGTGTCGTCACCCGTCGACCCCCGGATTTCGGAGATCCTGGTCCGCGCGGCCGGCCCCTGGATGTGAACCCCGTCGGAGTACACGGCGAACCTGATTCGGGTGACGGTGGTGTTGGTGACATCGCCGAGGGAGATGGCGTACTTGTCGCTCGCGGTCTCCACCGCCAGATCCTTGAGCGTCAAGCCGTCCATGTGTCGCCACCGCAGGGTGTGCAGGTTGGGACCGGTGCCGCCCACCCCCTCCGCGCGCACCCAGGTGCCGCCGATGACGGTGATGTCCCGATCCCGGCCGCCGGCCGTGACCGCCCTGTTGATGAGGAGGTTGCAGGCGCTGCCGGTGGCCAGGGTCACCGTGCACCCCGACATGATCAACGTCGTGCCACTGTGCACCACGAGGGGGGCACCGACCTGGTAATGGGCGCCGCGGGGCCCCCGGATCAGGCCGCCCACCCCGGCGACGAGCGCGGCGTTGAGCATGGCGGTGTCGTCGCCGCCGGACGGGGGTGGCAGCACCGTGGGCGCCGGACGCGGAGCATCGGCAGCGAGGACCGTACCGCCGGCGACGACCATGCCGCCGGCAGCGGCGAGGAGAGTGCGGCGGGTGATCATCTGCGGCTCCGGGGGGTGATCCCGGATGACCCTACTGGGTGGCGACCACCGACCGCGAGTACGCGAGGTCGCCGCCAGTGCCGGGGGTGCGGGGTCGGCGCTGGCCCAGGCCATCCAACCGAGAACGACCAACATCGTACTGACTCTCCGGCGCTCGTTCGGCCCCCACACCGGGCTGCCCCGTCGGGCGAGTTCGCGCCGGCGCTCTCGCCCACCTTTCCTGATACTGTGTGCCGCGCCGGCCGCTGCCGTGATGTTCGACCTACCACATTGCACGGCCGCCCTGGTCACAGGGTTGCTTCGGCTGTGGTCGTCCAGCGACTGTCATGGCAACCGGTGCGGCGTTTTTGTCAGCGGGGTCCTGGGTCAGCGAAGGCCAACCAGGATCCGATCTCGGGGCAAAGGCAGTGATGGGTTCCAGAGGGACTGTGACTGATTCGGGCATGGACGACGCGGCCCTCCATTCCGCCCAACAGCCTCTCGGCGGCTCCGACGGCGCTGAAACAGGCCGGTCGGCTCTGACGCGCCTCCCGGGCTGGGCGTCCGCTGCCATCGGTCCGCTCGCCACCACCGGCCGCCGGCCACTCGTGTGGGCATCCTGGGCGGCTGCGGCGTTCTGCGCCGCGTACATCTTCTGGACCATGCCGTCCCCGCTCGGGGTCGCCTTCGCGATCGCGCTGCCGCTGCTCGTTCTCCGCCTGCCCCTGACGGGCACCGTGCTCGTGGTCGTGCTCACCCAGGAGATCAAGCCGAACGGCCGCTTCGGCGAGTTGACCACCCTGGGCTACCAGGTGTTCTTCGGCACTGGGAAGATCCCGATCGTCCTGCCGCTCGCGTTGACGGCCGCGCTCGCTGCCGCCGTCCGGTGGTGGCCACCGAAGCGCGCTCGTCTCCGTTCGGTCGGCGGGGCGCTGCTCGGGTTGGCGGCCGCGCTCGTCGTCCTGGCCGGCGGCAGCGGTCTGCTGCACGGGCAGTCGCCTTTCTCCGCGGTCAACCAGAACGCCCGCGCCTTCATCCTGCTGGTCCTGGGCCTCGTCATCGGCATGAGCATGCGGCGGCTCCAGGACGACCAGAGGTCGTTGCGGGTGACGGTCGGAGTGGCGCTGGCCGGGCTACTCGTCGCGGCAGCCATCGCCATCCCGCTCGGCGAGATCGCTGACGACCGGCTCAGCTCCTATTTCGTCTACTACGACTCGGCGTTGCCTGCGATCGCGGCGGCGGTGTTCATCGGGATGCTCGGCGCCGGCGGGTGGCGCTGGGACTGGCGGTACGTGGGCGTGTTGGTTGCCACGCCGCTTCTGGTCCTGATCAGCTTCCGGCGCAGCGTGTGGATCGCGGCTCTGCTCGCCCTCGTCGTCGTTCTCGCGTTCACCTGGCCACGATGGAAGCGGATGCTCCGACAGTTCGCGTTCGCGGTTGCCGCGGTGGCGGTGGTCGTGTTCGCCGCGCCGGGGTTCGCCGCGGATCTCGGCCTGCGCAGCGCGGGCAGCTTCGAACTCGCGAGTGGCGGACCGAGTCCGAGCAACGCACCGAGCGTGACTGGCGCATCGAGCCCGACCGGCGCGCCGAGCCGGACCGGCGCATCGAGCCCGACCGGCGCACCGAGCGTGACTGGCCCAGCGGGCCCGACCAGCGTATCGAGCGTGGCTGGCCCCCCGAGCGTGACTGGCGCGCCGACCGTGAGCCGGGCACCGAGCCCGAGCAGTGTCCCGAGCGCGAGCCGGGCCCCAAGCGCGAACGGCACGCCGAAGGCGACTGACGGGCCGAGCGCGAACGGCACGCCGAAGCCGACTGGCGCGCCGAGCCCGAGCGATGTCCCGAGCGGGGATGGCGGGTCGGCCCGTCCGACCAGCGCGCCCGACCCCACCCGGCCTGCGCCGACTGCGCCCAACCAGGAGAGCAGCGCCCACCAGACGGCGTCGACGGGCGGGCACATCAGCGATCTTCGCCTCGGGTGGGACCACGTGCGGGCGAACTTCTGGACCGGGGTGGGCCCCCTTTCGCCCCAACTCGACGGCGCCGCCGCCCACGAGGCCACCCGCGTCTACGTGCACAACGAGCTGCTGCAGGTCTGGCTGCGGTACGGCCCGGTGGCGCCGCTGCTCGTGATCCTCTTTCTCCTCGTCGCCGGCCTGGCGGCGCTGAACGCCCTGCGAGACCCCGACAGCGACATCATCGTCCGATCCGCAGCCGTGTTCTGCCTGATCGCACCGCTGTGCGTCATGACCGCGCCGTTCCTGTCCGAGACGAGCCGGTGGCCGCTCGTGATGGGCATCGCGGCCGGAATCCTTGCCGGATCGGCGGGGGCCAGCACAAAAGTCAGTGGCGCCTGGAGCCACGGTGACCGGCGTGCTGCGCGAGCGTGAGGCGGACCGCTCGGGCGCGGCCACGGTTTCCGTGGTCGTGCCCACGCGGAACAGGTGCCAACTCGCTTGTGCGAGGGCGCAGTGGGCGCTGACGCAGCCGGCCGTGCGGGAGGTCATCTTCGTCGTTGACGGGAGCGCGGACGACACCGCAGCCCGGCTGCGGAGCCTTGCCGATCAGGACTCCCGGCTCCGCGTCATCGTCAACGAGCGCAGCGCCGGCCCCCCGAAAGCCAAGAACGCGGGCGTTCGTGCCGCGACCTCGGACTGGGTGCTCGTCATCGACGACGACGACATTCCCAGCGACGAACTCATCGCCGAGCTTCTCGGGGTCGCGCACGAGGCCGGCGCGGACATCGTCGGTGTGCCGTGGTTCAACCTCGGCGAGGCGGAGGCCGTCGAGGATCTGGTCGCGCGGGCGCCGAGAACACCGGGCGGCCCGGAGCTGGACCGGCCCGGGCTCTTCCCCGAGACACCATGGGCAGACTGCGTTTGGATGCCCGCCAACGCGCTGTTCCGGCGATCCATCTTCGACGTGGTCAGCTACGACGAGTCCTACACCGGCAACTACTACCGTGAGGAAACGGACCTGTACGTGTCGGCTGCGAGGGCTGGCCACCGGGTCCTGGTGACGGACCGGGGTTACACGTACATCCGGTTTCGGCAGGGCGGCGGTATCGATCGACAGTCGAAGCTCCGGTACGAGTACTCGGTGCTCCGCAACAACTGGTACTTCCTGCGCAAACACGGTGCCTGGTTGCGCGAGCAGGGCCTCATCCGCCGACCCCTTCACGAGCAGGCGTCGCTGATCGCTCGACGATTGAAGCCACTGGTACGCGCCGCCGGACGGCGCCTCACCCGCCGGTCGCGGCGATGAGGGTCGCCATCGTCAGTCCGAACCCGGCCAACAACTCCGGCGGGGTGGAGCGGTTCTGCCACACGCTGGGCGAGGTGATCGGCCGGCTCGGGGGTGTGTCGAGTGTGGTCGGTGCCGCCGATCTCGACAAGGTCGTACACGACCTGACGATCACGAATGGCATGGTCAGCCGCCGTACGACCGCGCCACGGATCCACGTCTACCACGGGTGCTGGGTGGACCACGTCCGGCTGGGAGCACGCACCAACGCGTACTCCCTGCCCTGGAAGACGCAATTCCTGCTCAAGGGCGCGGCCAAGGAGATCTGGGCGGGAGCCAACGCCTACCGGGTCGCGGTCTCGCAGCCGACGGCCGCCGAGGTGGCGCACTGGTACCGACTCCGGGTCCACCGGGTGATACCGAATGGAATCGACACCGGGACCTTCGCGATCGGCGACCGGGACGCCGCCCGGAAACAGTTGCAGGTCCCCGCGGACGAACGGCTCGCCCTCTTCATCGGCCGTGCGGAGGCGCGGAAACGGCCAGACATCGCGGCGGCGGCGGCCTCCCGCGCCGGTTATCGGCTGTTGACCGCAGGCTCGGGCTCCGTCCCGGGTGCGGCCGGTCTGGGCGTTCTCTCACCGACGGAGCTGCGGACCTGGATTCAGGCAGCGGACTGTGTGCTCGCGCCCAGCGACTACGAGGCGTGTTCGCTGGCCATCTTGGAGGCGATGTCCACGGGGACGGCGGTCGTGACGACGCGGGTGGGCTACGTCCGCACACTCGTCGACCAGGTGCCGGGCTACCTCGACCTGACCGCGCCGGCTGGCGACCTGGACGAGTTCACCCGAGCGTTGACGCTGCTCCCCTCCCGGCAGGGGGCGGTCGCCGATGCCACCGCCTACGTACGGGCGGAGAACAGTCTCGAGCGCTTCGCCGCGCACTGGTCAGCGGCGATCGACGAGGTGATGGCGAGGACGAGCAGGACCAGCGGTTAGTCCAGCCCAGGCCGGCTGCCCGACCTGCCGCCCCGCCTCGCCCCACGCCGGATTCGGTCAGCGGCCGCTACCGCGGAAGACCTCCGCAATCGTGCGCAGCACCACCTTCGTGTCGAGCCACAGTGACCAGTTCTCGACGTAGTAGTTGTCGAACCGCGCCCGGTCGGAGATCGGCGTGTCGCCCCGCAGGCCGCTGACCTGTGCGAGCCCGGTCAGCCCCACCGGCACCCGGTGGCGCATCGCGTAGTTCGGGTACTCGGCCGAGAACTTCTCGACGAAGTACGGCCGCTCCGGCCGCGGCCCGACCACGCTCATCTCCCCGCGCAGGATGTTCCAGAGCTGGGGCAGCTCGTCCAGCGACGTACGGCGCATGAACCGCCCGATCGGCCCGACCCGTCGGTCGTGCGCGATGGACCAGGTCGTCTGCGACTCGTGCTCGTCCACCGGGCGCATCGACCGGAACTTGATCACCTTGAACGGCTTGCCGTATCGGCCGATCCGTTCCTGACGGAAGAAGATGTCCCGGCCGCCGTCGAGGAACGTCGCGATCGCGCAGAGCATGAGCACCGGGCTCAGCACGATCAACGCCACCGAGGCGAAGAGCACATCCGAGGCGCGCTTGATCGCCCACCTCGGCCCGGTCAGCGTGATGTTTCCGATCTGGACGATCGGGATGGCACCGATGTGGTCGGGGTAGCGGCCGTGGGACCGGGAGCCCCACAGGCGGGGGATCGCCCAGAGGTCGCAGTTCGAGCTGGCCGGGCGGAGCAGGAAGTCCGTCAGCATCGACTCAGGGCAGTCCGGGTCGGCGATGACCAGGACGTCGCACTCCAGCAGCCGGGTGAGTTGTTCGAGATCGTCGAGGGTGCCGATCAGCGGAAGCGAGTCGACGCCCAGCCGCGGCCGGGCGTCGACACAGCCGACGAACCGAAGGCCGTACTGGGGATAGCGCCGGAGCAGCCGGGCGAACTCCAGGCCGATCGGACCACCACCGATGATGATGGCATTGTGCTCCACCCACCGGCGCTTGCGTGCGATGAGGATGAGCTTCCTGCCGGCTGCTCGGCCGACGATCACCAGTCCGGCGGAGAATGCGACGTCCTGCATGAACCCGCTCACATACGGCACCGAATCGTGGCGCTCGGCCGCGATGATGGCCACCACGGCGGCGGAGGCAAGCAGCCGCCCGCAGAGGCTCGGCAGTTCGTCCAGGATGCTGAGGTGCCGGCGGGCCCGGTAGAGCCCGCCGGCCGCGAAGAGGGCCACCGTGAGGGCGGCGTTGACCAGCGTCCCCCGCCAGTAGTTCTGGGAGGCCAGCAGCGGGGCGAGCAGCGCGACGACGTCGATGGGTGCCGTCATCATCCAGGCCCGCAGCGGGCGCGTGCGCTTCGAGGTCCGGGAGCCGGCGTACGGCAGCACCGTGGTCGTGTCCAGACCGATGCGCGCCCCTGCGGTGGCCGTGGGCTCCCCGGACAACGGCACGGCGGGGAGTACCGCGAGTATCCCCTCGTCGTCGGCCTCGTCCGACGGCGATGTCACCGGCCGTCGCGCTGCTTCCTCAAGCTGCATGATGGCGGCAGCCGGGTCCCTTGTGGCCGATTGGCCTGACATGGTCGATCCTCCCCCGTGACCGCCCGATGCCCGCATGACGCAGGCCTCGGGCGATCGAAGGATACGATCAGGTCAGCCGCGCCGCCAGAGCCGGCACGACAAAGCAAGATCCTACTTTTCGGCGGAAAGAATTTCCGGGACCGAGTCGCGGCGTACGGCGTCGAAGAGCGTCTTGGCCCTCGCCGTGTCCGCGAACACCACGCTCTCCGTCCCGACCCGGCCGGTTCCCTTCACCGGGCAGGTGTAGAAGCCGAGGTTGCCACCCCGCAGGTGGCGCAGCTCCATGGCCAGGTCCACAAGGGACATCGACTTGTCGACCGCCACCGAGCTCGCGGTGGCCCGCACGAACGAGTTCAGCTTGGTGGGGCTGCTCAACGTGCCGCCGGAGGCCGCCGTGTCGAGAATCGCCTTGATCACTTGCTGCTGGTGCTTGATCCGGGTGAAGTCACCGTTGGCGAAGGCGTAGCGCTCGCGGGCGTAGTCCAGCGCGGTGGCGCCGTCCATGGTCTGGTGGCCCTTGACGAACTCCCGCCGGCCGCCCGGCTTGAGAGAGTGGGTAGAGGTGAAGCTCTGCTCGACGTCGATCTCGACGCCGCCCAGGGCGTCGACGATCTCCTTGAAGCCGGCGAAGTCGACCATCGCCACGTGATCGATGCGGACGCTGGTGAACTGCTCCACAGCCTGGACCATCAGCGGGGTGCCGCCCCACGCGAAAGCCGCGTTGATCTTGGCGTTTCGGCCGCCCCGGCCCTCCTTCGATCGCGGGATGGGCACCCAGGTGTCCCGCGGGATCGAGATGAGCTGAGCGCTCGACCGGTCCTTGGGCAGGTGGACCAGGATGATGGTGTCGCTGCGGGAGCCCCCGGTGCTTTCCGGGTCGCGAGAGTCACTGCCCAGGAGCATGATGTTCATCGCGCCCTCGGCCACGACCGCCGGGCGCGACTCCTCGGGCACGTCGGTGAAGGCATCGACGCGGTCGATGGAGGAATCGACCGAGCGGTAGTACAGGCCGGCCGCGAGCAGGCCGCCGCCGGCGAGCAGCACCACCACCAGCAGCACGATCAGGGCGATACGCCGACCCCGACCGCGACGCGGAGCCGGCTCGGACGGCTGTTCGGCATCGACGGGATCCACTTCCGACGCTGGGTTGCGCGTTTCGTGGTCGGCGAACTGCTCGGGCTGTGACATGTGCGCGATGCTACTGACTCACCTTCCGACGCGGGGACCCTCGTCCGGTCGGTCAGGTCCGGCCGCCCGGTCGCAGCCCGGAACTTTTCCTCGTCATCCGCCCCCGGACCTGGTACACACGCCTCGTGGACCCAACGAAGCTCCGTCGGGCCGTCGCCCGTACCCGGCTGGCGCCGGTCGCCGCCTTTCCCAAGCGCCTGGCCCGGGTCGCCCGGCACGACGCCAAGGTGCTGCGTACCTCCGCGCGCTGGCTGTTCACCTCCCGGGAACACCACAACTACACCTACGACCTGACCAAGCTCAGCAAGCACCACCTGGCCTGGTTCGTCAGCGTCGTATGCGACGTGCCGGTCAAACAGGTTCGGGGCTGGTTCGCCGAGCTGGAGGGCGACGACAAGCTGCGCGGGCACATCGAGGCCGCCACCGCCGCCGCCTCCCGCCGCGGCCTGGCCGACCCGCACGTCCGCTACGCCCGCCGGGTCGGCTGGTACGCCATGGTGCGCGCCCGCAAACCCGCACACGTCGTGGAGACCGGCGTGGACAAGGGGCTGGGCAGTTGCGTACTGGCCGCCGCGCTGCTGCGCAACGCCGCCGAGGGGCATCCCGGCCGGCTCACCTCGCTGGACATCAACCCCGAGGCCGGCTACCTCGCCCGGGCCACCCCGTGGGCCGACGTGGTCGACCTGGTGATCGGCGACTCGGTCGCCTCCATCAACGCACTGGACCGCCCGGTCGACTTCTTCCTGCACGACAGCGACCACAGCCGGGTGCACGAGCAGAGCGAGTTCGAGGCGGTCGAGGCGAAGCTCGCCCCCGACGCGATCCTGCTCACCGACAACGTCACGTCCACCAACGTCCTCGGCCAGCACGCCGAACGCACCGGCCGGCGGTTCCTCGCGTACCGGGAGACCCCGGCCCGACACTGGTACCCAGGTGACGGGATCGGCGTGGCCTGGTGAGACTCGCGGCGATCCACACGTACCCGGTCAAGGGCTCCCACCGCGTCGACCACGACGGTGCCCGGGTCGAACCGTGGGGCCTCGCCGGCGACCGGCGCTGGATGGTCGTGGACGCCAACGGCGTGGGCGTCACCCAGCGCGAGGTCACTGCCCTGGCCGGGCTCCGCGCCGAGGTACGGGCCGGCGGACTGCTGCTCCGCGCTGCCGGCCACCCCGACCTGGTGGTGCCCGAGCCGGTGGAGGCCGAGCCGCTCCCGGTACGCACCTTCCGCAGCCGCCCGCAGCCCGTCCCCGCGCTCCCCGCCGGGCCGCCCGCCGACGACTGGCTCACCGCGCAGCTCGACCGGCCGGTACGCCTGGTCTGGCTCGGCCGACCGACCCGGCACATCCCCGCCGGCGACCGCGAATATGACACCGGCGACCAGGTCAGCTTCGCCGACGCGTACCCACTCCTGCTGGCCAGCGCGGCCTCGCTCGACGCGCTCAACGGCTGGCTCGCCGAAGCCGGCGAGCCACCGGTGCCCATGTCCCGGTTCCGTCCCAACCTGGTGGTCGAGGGCACCCCGGCCTGGGCCGAGGACGGCTGGACCGGCCGCCGGCTCCGCGTCGGCTCGGCCCCCTTCCGCGCCGCCGGGCCGTGCGACCGGTGCGTGGTCACCACCACCGATCAGGAGACCGGGGTACGCGGCAAGGAGCCCCTGCGCACCCTGGCCCGGCACCGCAACATCGGGCAGTTGCTCCTCTTCGGGCTGCACCTGGTCCCCGAGGGGCCGGGCTCGGTGACCGTCGGTGATCCGGTCATCGTGGCCGACTGACCCGACGTCAGGGCGCCTCGGGGGCCAGGTCGAGCCACATGAAGACCTCGTCTCGGTCGTCGCCGGGAGCGAGGCGCAGCGCGGCCGGCAGCCGCCCCACCTCGCGGTACCCGAGCCGGCCGTAGAACGCGCACAGACCCAGGCCGTCCCGGAGCGTCACGTGCAGCGCCGCCAGTCCCAGCTCCCGGCCGATCCGCTCGGCCTCGCGCATCAGCGCGGCACCGTACCCGCGGCCCTGGGTGTCCGGGTGCACCATCACCCGCTTGAGCACCCGCCAGTGCGACTTCAGATGGAACCGGTTGTCCGCGATGATCAGGATGCCGACCAGGCGATCCCCCTCGTAGCCAACCAGCAACCGGTCCGGTCCGTCGGCGACGTCCGCGAAGGTCTCCTCGGCGAGGGGGCGGACCTCGGCCGCGGTCACCGGGGCGACGAAGCCGACCGCGCCGCCGGCGTTGGTGACGTCCACCCAGAGCGCAACGATCTGCTCGCGCAGCTCGGAGGTCAGCTGGGGATCCAGGACGAAACGCAGGTTCACGCCGGCCATCCTGGATCAGCCCGGTCCCGACGTCATGGGATCGTGACGCTCACGACAGGGCTGCTCTGGTGCGGGAGAGGGGATTCGAACCCCCACGTCCTTTCGGACAATAGGACCTAAACCTACCGCGTCTGCCCTTCCGCCACTCCCGCAGACCCGCTGATTCTAGAGCGTCGGTCCTCGGCGGTGGTGAGGCCCGCCTCCCGCAATATCAGCTGCACCGTCTGGTGGCTGATCACCGGTCCATCGTCCGACGCCTCCGTCAGTCGTCGTGCGAGTTTCCGCGCACCAAACTCGGGGTGAGCGAGGGCCAAGCGAACGACAGCGTCTCTGATCAGCTTAGCGATCCTAAGTCGGATTGGGTTTCCGGGATCGTGTCCCACCGTGGTGGGGTGGCGTGGGCGTGGAGGTGGAATCCTGCGCCCAGTGCTGCTCCTCGTGGCCGGTGGCCAGTGGGTGTGCTGATCGTGTTCACGCTCTGGTGTCGGTGGGCTGCGCGGGGCAGTTTCCGTTCCGTTGGTGCGTGTCCCTCCGGACGCTTGCCCGCCGGACGGTTAGGTCTGGTGGGGGAGGGTGCCCTGCGTCGCCTGGGCGCGGGGCGTGAGGTGTGGTGCCGGGTAGGGCCGGTCTTCGACCGATCCGTACGGCTGGCCTTGCCGGTGGGGGTGACGACGGCTGCGGCTTCGAGCGTGTCCACAACCGCGCGGATCGCCATGTGCCCGCTGGTCTTGTCGGTGACGGTCTTGTTCTGGTGGGTGAGGCCGCGGGCGGCGATGCGCCGCCAGGCACCGTGGTCTCGGTCGCCCTGCCATCGGCAGGACTCCGTGCCCACACCGCTGATCTCGCATTGCGCGGGAGGCCGATGTGCGCTAGCGCGCGCTTCAGGCGGAATCCCGGGATCCTGCGGGCATCGGGTTCGAGTTTTACCAGCACCGCCGCGGAGGGCCGACGTGCTCCTGGGCGCCCCTTGTTGTGCGCGCTGCCGGTGAAGTGTGATGTGTCGATGCCGAAGCGTTTCAACTGCCTGCTGATGTGCGCATGGGACCCACCGCTGATCCGCACACCGAGCGCACGCATCACGCCGGTGATGCTGTGCGCTCCGGCGGCAGCCTGCGCGAGCGCTTGAGGCGTGTATTTGTACCGGACCATGCGCGGACCGTAGCGGCCCGGTACGACAGGCTCAGTCCAGGCCGAGGTCTCGGCGCAGCTTGGCGACGTGCCCGGTGGCCTTGACGTTGTAGAGCGCCCGTTCGATCTTCCCGTCCTCGTCGATGACGAAGGTCGAGCGGATCACCCCGGTCACCGTCTTGCCGTACAGCTGCTTCTCGCCGTACGCGCCGTACGCGGTCAGCACCGCCTTGTCGGCGTCGGCGACCAGCGGGAAGGTGATCGCGTCCCGGTCGCGGAACTTGGCCAGCTTCTCCGGCTTGTCGGGGGAGATGCCGACCACCTCGTAGCCGGCGGCCTGGAGCGAGGCGAGCGAGTCACGGAAGTCGCATGCCTGCTTGGTGCAGCCGGGCGTCATTGCGGCCGGGTACGCGTACAGGATGACCTTGCGGCCGTGCAGGTCGGCCAGGGAGAGCGTCCCGCCGCTGTCGGTCGGGAGGGTGAACTCGGGGGCGGGGTCACCAGGGCTGAGGCGGTCGGTCATGGCGGAGACGATACCGCCGCGCTGCCGCCCAGGGGCGGTGGCGACGCGCCGCACCGTGATGATCACCATGGCTTGTTGCAAGGGATTGGCAACAGCGGCCCGCCACAAATAAGCTCACGGGTGCCGCCATGGAGGAGGTCGAGTGGACACACTGGCCATGCACATCTCGAACGGGATCATCGACGGTCCCGTTGCCGCGATCTTCGCGGCGCTGGCGCTCGCCGCGCTCACCTTCTGCGTGCTGCGCGGGCGCCGCGACCTCGACGACCGGCTGGCGCCGATGGCCGGCCTGGTCGCCGCGTTCATCTTCGCCGTGCAGATGCTCAACTTTCCGATCTTCACCGCCGGGGTCAGCGGCCACCTGCTCGGCGGTGCCCTCGCCGCGCTGCTGGTCGGCCCGTGGGTCGGCGCGCTCTGCGTGGCCGTGGTCCTGGTCGTGCAGGCCCTGGTCTTCGGCGACGGCGGGGTGGCCATGCTCGGCCTCAACATCACCAACATGGCGCTCCTCGGCACCGCCGCCGCGTACCTGCTGATCGCGCTGCTGCTGCGGGTGCTGCCGCGCACCCAGGCCGGCCTCGTCGTGACCGCGTTCGTCTCCGCGCTGGTCAGCGTGGTGGTGGCCAGTCAGGGCTTCGTTCTGGAGTACTGGCTGGGCGGCACCACCGACCTGGGCGGCAACCTGGCCGGGCTGGCCGGCACGATGGGCGTCGTCCACCTGCTGATCGGCGTCGGTGAGGGCCTGATCACCGCGACCACCGTGGTCACCGTCGCCAAGGTCCGCCCCGACCTGGTGTACGCGTTGCGTGCCCGCAAGCCGGCCACGCCGGCTCCCGCCGTCCCGGCTGTCGGAGGTGCCCGATGAGCAAGCGTCCCTGGCCCTTCCTTCTCGGCGGTCTGCTGGTCGCCCTGCTGCTCGCCGGTGTGGCCAGCAACTACGCCTCGTCGCACCCCGACGGGCTCGACTCGTCCCTGCTCAAGGGCTGCACGGTGGACGCCGAGGGCGAGATCACCGGGGGGAGCTGCCCGGCCCAGCAGACCAAGGACCACGAGTTGGGCGACAGCCCGCTGGCCGACTACGGCGTCCGGGGCGTGACGAACGGCTTCCTCTCCACCGGCCTGTCCGGCGTGATCGGCGTACTGCTCACCTTCGCCCTGGGCGGCGGACTGTTCTGGCTGGCCCGCCGCCGTGGCCCGGCAGCCGGCACCCCGGCCGGCCCGGCAGGCGGCTCGCCCGAGGCGGCGGGCGGCGACCCGACCGGCGCGGCGGCGGAAGACGCCGCCAGGATCCGCTGAGGGGTACGCGGTCATGGGTGCCGGGCACGCGCACGTGCTCTACCGCGAGTCCACCTCCCCGGTGCACCGCCTCGCGCCCGAGGCGAAGATCGCCGCGATGGTCCTCTTCACCGTCATCGTGGTCGCCACCCCCCGCACGGCGTACTGGGCCTTCGGCGGGTACGCCCTGCTGGTCGCCGCCGTGGCGGCGCTGGCCCGGGTCGGGCCCCGCTGGCTGTTCAGCCGGGCGCTGATCGAGCTGCCGTTCGTGCTCTTCGCGTTCGCGTTGCCGTTCCTCGGCACGGGGGAACGGGTCGAGGTGGCCGGGTTGAGCCTGTCCGTGGACGGCCTGCACGGCGCGTGGAACATTCTGGCCAAGGGCACCCTCGGCGTACTGGCGTCGCTCCTGCTGGCGGCGACCACGACGACGCGGGACCTGATCGTCGGCCTGGACCGGCTGCGCTGTCCGCAGGTCCTCACCCAGATCGCCACCTTCATGCTGCGCTACCTGGACGTGCTGGTCGGCGAGGCCCGGCGGATGCGGGTTGCCCGGGTGTCCCGGGGCGACGACCCCCGGTTCCTGTGGCAGCTCCGGGGTTTCGCCGCCGGGGTGGGCGCGCTCTTCCTGCGTGCCTTCGAGCGCGGCGAGCGGGTCTACCTGGCGATGGTCTCCCGCGGCTACACGGGGCGGATGCCGGCGGTGTGGCAGGGCGCGGGCGCGGCCACTGCCGGGCAGTGGGCGGCCGCCGCGACCGTGCCGCTGGCCGCGGCCACCATCGCCGCCGTCGCGGTCGTCCTGACATGATCGGGTACGTGCAGACACCGCCCTCCCTGGACGTACGCGGCGTCCGGTACGCGTACCCGGACGGCCACGTCGCCCTGCACGGGGTGGACCTGACCGTGCCGCGCGGCGACCGGGTGGCCCTGCTCGGGCCGAACGGCGCCGGCAAGACGACCCTGGTGCTGCACCTCAACGGCATCCTCACCCCGACCGAGGGCACGGTCAGCGTCGGCGGGCTGACGGTCAGCCGGGACCGGGACACCCTCGCGGAGATCCGCCGCCGGGTGGGCATCGTCTTCCAGGACCCGGACGACCAGCTCTTCCTGCCCACCGTCGCCGAGGACGTCGCGTTCGGGCCGGCGAACCTGGGGCTGCGCGGGGCGGAGCTGGCGGCCCGGGTCGACGAGGCCCTCGCCGCCGTGGGGATGAGCGAGCACCGGGACCGGGCGCCGCACCACCTCTCCTTCGGTCAGCGGCGCCGGGTGGCGGTGGCCACCGTGCTCGCCATGCACCCGGAGATCCTGGTCCTCGACGAGCCGTCGTCCAACCTCGATCCGGCCGCGCGGCGGGAGCTGGCGGAGATCCTGCGTGCCCTGCCGGTGACGCTGCTGATGGTCACCCATGACCTGCCGTACGCGGCGGAGCTCTGCGACCGGTCGGTGATCCTGGACGCCGGCCGGGTGGTCGCCGACGCCCCCACCCCCGAGATCCTCACCGACGAGACCCTCCTGGCCGCCCACCGCCTGGAACTCCCCTACGGTTTCGACCCCCGCACCGCTCCCCGCCCGTCCTGACCCATCTCGCGCGCCGCGTTCTCAAGAACGTGCTCGATCGCGGCGGGGCGTGGGTGGTGGGGTGCGTGGCGCGCGGCGCGGAAGGCGGCGTGCAGGCGGAGTACGCCGGCGGCGACGGCACCCGCCCCGGTGGCCAGGATCAGCGCCACCAGGACCCGGGCCAGGGCCGCCGGCCCGGCCACCGGGGCGACCGAGCGGGACAGCACGGCCAGGTTCGCCACCCCGGCGAAGAGGACCAGACAGGCCCCGGCCAGGGCGAGCGCGAAGTCGGCGGCCTCCCGGCGGGCCAGCGCGTACCCGCCGGCGGCCACCGCGCCGAGCCCGGTGAGCAGCGTCCACAACTGTCCGCCGACCAGCCCGAGCAGCACCCCGCCCACGCCCTCGGCACCGGCGTCCAGCATCCGGCCCACGGTGAACGCCACCGTGGCCGCCCCGCCGAGGGCGAGCAGGCCGCCGACCGCGCGCAGCGCGCGTACGCCGGTCGCCGTACCGGCGGGGACCAGCCCGGCCGCTCCGATGAGCAGGAAGACGAGCGTGGCGGCCACCCACCAGGGGTACGCGTCCGGCGGCGGCACCCAGTCCAGGGTGCCGCGTACCTCGATCGTCTCGTCGCCGGCGCGCAGCGGCACCACCCACTCGCGGATCCGTTGCTGCCGGGTCTGGTCGGCGCTCACCTGTGGCGGTGGCGTCGACTCCAGCCAGAGCGTCCGCTGGTCGTGCCAGCGGGCCGACGGCCCGTCGTCGACCCGCCGCCAGACTGGCGTGGCCGCCGGATCGGCCTCCGGCGGCAGCTGGGTGTCACCGGCAATGGTCCGGTTCAGGTACGTGGCGGGGGAGCGGGTGTTCTCGTACACCCCGCCCGGCCCGATCCGCAGGTAAGGCTCCCCGGAGTAGCCGTTCACCTCGACGTCCCGCCCGGTGCGGTTGGTCAGCTCCAGCCGGGCCCCCGCCTCGATCATCCGGGCGGTGAGCCCGGCCCGGGCGGGGCCGATCGCGGTGACCTCGGCCCGGTAGTCGCTGCCGTCGGGGGCATCCGCGCCGTGCGCGGCGGCCGGCGTGGCGAGGGCGAGGAGGACGGCGAGCGCGGCCGTGACCACCAGCCCCGCGCGCCGCAGCGGTGCCGGGATCACGCCGCCGCCACCGCCGCCTTGATCCCCTCGGGGCTGCGGTCCGTGAGCTCCTTGCCGTTGACCTTGACGGTCGGGGTGCCGGTGATGCCCGACCGGCTGGCGTCGTCGGTGACGTGCGCGCTCCACGACTTGAACGTGCCGTCCTTCACGCAGGAGCTGAAGTTGTCCCGGTTCACCACCCCGACGCTCACGCCGATGTCGATCAGCTCGGCGTCGCTCAGCCCGGGGCTGTTCTCCGGCGGCTGCTTCGCGAAGAGCGCGTCGGTGAACTCCTTGAACCGCGCGCCGTCAGCCGCACAACCGGAGGCGGCCGAGGCGCGGGTGGAGTACTGGGTGGTGGAGAAGCGGTTGAGGAACGCGACCGGGTGGTAGAGCACCCGCACCTTGTTCTCGTTGACCAGCTGGGTGATGGTCGGGCCGCTGGTGTCCTGGAACTGCTTGCAGACCGGGCAGAGGTAGTCCTCGTAGAGGTCGATGGTGACCGGGCCTTGGCCGATGACGATGCCGGTGCCCTCGTGGTTGGCGCCGGCCGGGGAGGTGTAGGCCTTCGACTTCTGGCTGGAGTAGACGGTCCAGCCGATCAGTCCGGCGATCACCAGCAGCGCCGCAGCGGCGATCGAAGTGATGATCGTGCGGGTGCGTCGCTTCTCCCGGGCGATCTGCTTGCGGACCACCCGGGCCGCGTCCTTCCGCCCCTTGCGACTACTCATCCTCGTCCTCCACGGGTGGTTCGCCCGCCAGCCAGCCGTCCAGCGTGAACGGCGTGCGGGGCCAGATCAACAGGAACCCGGCCAGCACCAGGAACCCCAGGTCCCGGAGGATCTCCGGGAGATAGCTCGGGGCCTGGCCGGCGGCGAGCTGGCCGCCGCTGCCGAAGCACCCGCAGTCGATGGCCAGGCCACGGGCCCAGGCCGAGGCGATGCCGGCGATGAAGACCACCAGCAGCGCCGTGGAGACGCCGGCGGCCAGTCGGGTGGCCAGCCCGACGAGCAGGAGTACGCCGAGCGCCAGCTCCACGAAGGGCAGCGCGGCGCCGATCGCGGTCGCCAGGTCGTACGGCATCACCTGGTAGGCGTTGACCGCCCGGCCGGAGGCGGCAAGATCACCGACCTTGCTGAAGCCGGCGAACAGCCAGACGGCGGCCAGCCCGAGTCGGGCGGCGATGCCGAGCCAGGGCCGGAGGGCGGGCCAGCGGCCGGCCCGGGTGCTTGCTGCAGTCACGATCATGTGGTCGTCCCGGATCCGAGGAAAGTTCCGTCAACCGGTCAGCGCGTCGTCGGCGGCGCCGACGAGCCCGGAGCGGGTCCGGGCGACCCGGGAGCGGATGGTGCCCACCGGGGTGGCAGCCTCGTGCCCCACCGGAGCGGGGCCGGCGGAGCTGTCGCGCGGGGCGGGGGTCACGACAGACGAGGTTACGCGGCGTATCCGGCTCGGGCAGGGTCCTTCGGCCCTTTCTATGGTCCCGCCCACGCCGGGAACTTTTTCCCACCTCCCCCCGACTACCCGCTCATGACGTGCGACGAAGTACGCGTGGCGCTGTCGGCGCGGCGGGGTCGGCGCCGTGGCCACCCGCAGCCCCGGAGCCAGGCGCTCCGGATAGCCGTCGCCCTCGACGCGAGCCGCGGACGAGGCAGGGTCGCCGATCTCCGCGTACGTCAGGAAGCATGATGGTCATGACTGCTGCCGTACGCCGCCGGCCAGTGGCCGCCGCCGACCGTCGCCGGGCCGCCCGCTGGGCGACCCTCGCCGGCCTGCTGGTCACCCTCGTCGCCCTGCTGATCTCCCCGGCCACCCCCGCCAGCGCCCACGCGGTGCTGACCAGCACCAGCCCGACCGCCTCCTCCGTGGTGTCCGGCGCGCCGGCCGAGGTGGTGCTGACCTTCAGCGAGGGGGTACGCAAGGTCCCGGGCAAGATCCGGGTGATCGCTCCCGACGGTTCCCGGGCCGACCGGGGCGAGCCGAGGTTCAGCGGCGCGGTGGTGACCATCCCGGTCGACGCCTCCGGCGCCCGCGGCACCTACCTGGTGAGCTACCGGGTGATCTCCGCCGACAGCCACCCGGTCTCCGGCGCGTTCACCTACTCGGTGGGCGCCCCGTCGACCCCGCCGACCGACTCCGGTACGGACAACCGCGCCAACCCGGTGGTCGAGAACGCGGTCAAGGTGATCAAGTATGTCGGCTACCTGGGCCTGCTGCTGCTGGTCGGCCCGGCCCTGGTGCTGGCCGCGCTCTGGCCGCGTCGGTTGTCCCGGCGGGGCCCGGCCCGGCTGGCCTGGGCGGGGCTGGGCCTGCTGGTCGTCGCCACGCTCGCCGAGCTGTGGCTGCAGGTGCCCTACACCGCCGGGGGCGGCCTGTTCGACGTGACCGGCTCCGGCCTCGGCGACGTGCTGGGCAGCACGTACGGCGTCACGCACCTGGTCCGACTCGGCCTGCTCGCCGCGGCGGTGTTCCTGCTCCGGCCGCTCTTCGCCGGGCCGGTCGGCCGCACCGACGGGATCATCCTGGCCATCCTCGCCGGGGCGATGCTGTTCACCTGGCCGCTGGCCGGCCACGCGGCCGCCTCGCCCGCCCCGGCGGTCTCGGTGGTGGTGGACGCGGTGCACCTGGGCAGCATGGCCGTCTGGCTGGGCGGCCTGGTGATGCTCGCGGCCTTCCTGATGCGGCGGGCCAACGAGCGGGAACTGGACGCCATCCTGCCGATCTGGTCCCGCTGGGCCACCGTCGCAGTCGTCGCGCTGCTGCTCGCCGGCACCGTGCAGGCGCTGATCGAGGTGGCCACCCCGGCGGCCCTGGTCGACACCACGTACGGCCGCCTGCTGCTCGCCAAGATCGGGCTGTTCGCGCTGGTCATCGGGGTGGCGGCATACTCCAGGTCGCTGGTGCGGCAACGGACCGCCGCCGGTCGGCCGGGGATGATGCGGCGGGCGGTGGTGGCCGAGCTGGCGATCACCGCGGTGGTGCTCGGCCTCACGGCGACCCTGGTGCAGACCACCCCGGCCCGCACCGCCGCGAACGTCGCCGGTTCGTCCGACGGCTACTTCTCCACCACGCTGACCAGCCCGATCTACTCGCTGCAGGTCGAGCTGGACCCGGCCGAGCGCGGCAACAACTCGATGCATCTCTACGCGTACACCGGCGACAGCCAGCCGCAGCCGGTGAAGGAGTGGAAGGCCACCGCGGCGCTGCCGTCGGCCGGGATCGAGCCGATCGACATCCCGCTGCTGCCGCTGACCGACAACCACGCCTACGGAGAGTTCAGCCTCCCCGCGGCGGGGCAGTGGCAGGTCCGTTTCACCCTCCGTACGTCCGACATCGACCAGGCCACGGTGACCGCCACCGTGCCGATCAAGTAACGGAAGGCTCACACCCATGATTCGACTCCGGCGTCCCGCCGCCGTCGCCACACTCACCCTCGTCGCCGTCGTCACGGCCGTGCTCGGCCTCGCCGGCCCGGCCTCGGCGCACGTCACGATCAACCCGAAGGAGGCCACCCAGGGCGGCTACGGCCGCTTCGCGTTCCGGGTGCCGAACGAGAGCGACACGGCGTCCACGGTCAAGGTCGAGGTGGTGCTGCCGGAGAACGCCCCGGTCGGCTCGGTCTCCACCATGCCGGTGCCCGGGTGGACGGTGCAGGTGGAGAAGCGCAAGGTCGACCCGCCGATCGAGGTGCACGGCAGCCAGCTCACCGAGGCGGTGGGCAAGCTGACCTGGACCGCGTCCGCGAACGGCGGGGTCAAGCCGGGCGAGTTCCAGGAGTTCCCGGTGTCGATGGGCCCGCTGCCGAAGGTCGACCAGATGGTGTTCAAGGTGCTCCAGACCTACTCCGACGGCGAGGTGTCCCGCTGGATCCAGGAGCCGACGTCCGGTGGCCAGGAGCCGGAAAACCCGGCCCCGGTGCTCGCCCTGACCGCCGCGACGGCGTCCGCGGAGCCGGCCGCGAACACCCCGGCGGCCTCCCCGGTCGCCGCGTCCGGCGACGACTCCGACGGGGGCGCCGGCACGGCCCTCGGCGTGGCCGGTCTGGTCGCCGGCCTGGCCGGTCTGCTGCTCGGCGGGCTGGCCTACCTGCGTACCCGCCGGGAGCCCACGCCGAAGTCCTGACCAGCGCCGCTGTTCGCCGGCCCGACGGATCTTCCGTCGAGCCGGCGAGCTTTCTGCGGTCCTTGGGGCGCTTGCCGTGGATATCCGGCGATTGTGCGGTTCGCATCGGTAAGGTCGGCCGGGTAATTGGCTACCGAAGGGGACCACGCGAATGCGGTTCGTGCGATCGATCGCCGGCATGCTGCTGTTGATCACGGGAATTCCGGCGCTGCTGGCGGGAGCCGTTCTCTGGACCGCCGCGCGGCACGCCGACCCGAACGGCAGCTTCGGCGCCCGGTTCGAGACGATCCGCACGTCCGGCCACGCCGTCGTGGTCACCGACGTGGACGACCTGCTCCGCGCGGAGGCGCCCTTCGCCCGCACCGGGCAGGCCCGCCTGCGGCTGACCGCGCGTACCCCCGACGGCCCGGCTTTCCTCGGCCTGGCCCCGACCGACCAGGTCGAACGCTGGTTCCGGGATGTCCCGCACGCCACCGTGCGCCGCGTCGCGCTGGCCCGCGGCCCGCTGCCGGTCCGCCTGGAACCCACCGGCCCGGCCGCCGCCGGCACCGCCGCCATCGCCCCGCCCGGCGAGGGCTTCTGGGTACGCGAGGCGACCGGCACGCTGGACTGGACCCCGGCCGAGTTGGCCGGCCGGCCGTTGAGCCTGGTGGCGATGCGGCCGGACGGCCGCGCCGACCTGACCCTGGACCTGCGCGCCGAGTTGCGGGCCGGCTGGTTCCCCGGGCTGGCCTGGGCGCTGCTCGTCGGCGGGGTGCTGCTGGTGGTCCTCGCCGTGGTGGTGCTGCTGCGCCCGATCCGCCCGCGCGAGGTGGTCTTCGTGGTCGAGCCCGACCAGGTCCCGGTGCTCGCCGGGCGGCTCGGGGTCACCTCGCTCAGCGGGCTGGGCGCCCGCAAGGAGCCGCCTACGCTGCCCGAGCCGCCTACGCTGCCCGAGCCGCCTACGATGCCCGAGCGGCAACTGATCGCCGTCGGCCCGGCCGCCGATCGGGCCCGGCCGGCGATCGGGCCGGTGCCCAGCCGGTGCCCGGAGGCCCTCGCGGACCTGCCGGCCGGTGGGGCCTGGTCCTGGCCGCTCTCCTCGACTCCCGCGACACCCCGACCGGTGGATGATCCCGCCCGACCGGCGGCAGGGTCCGCCGACACCTGACCCGCACAACGGCGGGTGGCCCCCCGCGCTGCCGACGCGGAGGGCCACCGTCACCGGGGGAATTCGGTGCTACCTGGGAGAAAATGAGGTAGTTGGGATCAGATTAGCGCCGAACCCCACCGGCTGCGAGCTCTGTCCATTTGGTGCAAGTTTCAGGGGGCGGCGGGGTGGTCCGCCCCGACCGGCCGGCGTGCCGGCAGCGCCACCAGCAACAGCAGACTGAGCAGCACGTACGCGTTGCGAGCGACGAACTCGCCGACGCTGTCGGTACGCGTCGGGGCCACCCCCCAGTCCAGGAACGTGACCACCCCGTAGATGATCACGAAGCCGGTGCCGACCGCCAGCGTGAACAGCCAGCGACGCCGCCGGGCACTCGCCACCGCGTCCCGCCGCGTGTCCAACCCGGCGTCGACCAGCACCACCACCGCCGGGATGAACCAGTAGAGGTGGTGGGTCCAGCTGATCGGGCTGACCAGGCCGCCGACCAGGCCGGTCAGGGTGAGCCCGGCGAGGGCGTCGCCGGCGCGGGCGACGCGCGCGGCCCGCCACAGCCCGTACCCGATGACCACCCCGACCAGCAGCAGCCAGGGCAGTTGGCTCGGTCTCTCCGGGGCAGTGAGCCGGCTGAGCAGGCCGAACAACGACTGGTTGCCGGTGTAGTCGGTGCGGCCCACCCGGTCGGTCGCCCACAGCTCGTGGGTCCAGAACCGCCACGAGTCCGTCGGTGCGACCGCCGCGGCCAGCAGGGTGGCCACCGCCGCGGCCACCGAGGCGACCACCGCCGCCCGCCAGCGCCGGGTGGCCAGCAGGTAGAGGATGAAGATGCCGGGAAAGAGCTTGAGCGCCGTCGCCAGCCCCACCCCCACCCCGCCCCAGCGTCGCCCCCCGGGTACGGCGAAGAGCAGGTCCGCCAGGATCAGCACCACCAGCAGCATGTTGATCTGGCCGAAGGTGATCGTCTCCCGGGTGCTCTCCACCGCGAAGACCAGCAGGACGGCCACCGTGACGGTGAACAGCCGGGGCAGGTCGTGCCGCTCCACCAGGGGCATCACCAGCCAACGGGTCGTCACCACCAGGCCGAGCACGGTCAACACCGTGAAGATCGCCACCGTGACGCCGAGCGGCAGCAGGGCGAACGGCCGCAGCACCAGTGCCGTGAACGGCGGGTAGGTGAAGTAGAGCGCCCCCTGCACCCGGTCCGGCTGGACGTAGTCGTAGAGCGGGTGGCCGGCCGCCCACCAGTCCATCGCCCGCATGTAGATCTTCAGGTCGAAGAAGTCGTGGCTCAGGTTGAGCTGGTACAGCGCCGGCAGCAGCGCCGCGAGTGCCACCACCGTGACCAGGTGGCGAGCCGTACGACCACCCGGATCGTCCTCGGTGACGGCGGGTGGCGCGACGGGTTCGGCGGGCACGCAAGAACACTAGTGCGGTGTCCGCAAAAGTTCACCGGGTTGCCGGTGCACTGTTGTGGATCCTCGCCGTGTGGGCGAGCGACTCCCCGTCACCGGGCGGTGGTGGGGCGGGCCTCCGCAGGCCAACTGACCCTCGCGCCACCCGGGCTGGGCGGCGGGGGTCACGCCGGGACCGGCCGGCACCGGGTAGGTGCCGGCCGGCTCGACGGTGCGTGACCACCTCCGGCAGCACAACAGTTGCTGTGGGGGTGGTGGGTCCGCCACCCGGGCTACGGGTGGCGATGATCGCAGCCGCGACCAGGTCACGGTGCCCAACAAACTCGCAGTGCGGGCATGACAACGTCCGCTCACGCGGCTTCGGCACCCGCCGCAGACAGGCAGGACAGGTCGAGCGTCCCGCGCTCGTCAACAAGACCTGCACACCGCCGGTCTGCTGCGTAACCGGCGTCTGGCCGCCGCCATCTCCGACGCGGGCTGGGCTGACCTGGCCCGCATCATCGGCTACCAGCAACGCTGGCGGGGCGGGCACGCCATCCTGGCGCCCCGCTGGTACCCGTCGACCAAGATGTGTAGTGCCTGCGGCACCGTCGGCCCGGCCCTGCCCCTGTCCGTACGCATCTTCCGCTGCGGCGCGTGCGGGCATACGGCGGACCGGGACGTCAACGCGGCGGTCAACCTCGCTGTCTGGGCCGAGCACCACCACGCCCAGACCCGGGACCCCGAAGTACGAGGCCCGGTCACCAACGCCTCCCGAGAGGACGGCTCTGGCCAGCGCCTACGCGCCGGTGAAACCAGCCCTGGTGACGGATGCCGCCACGAACACCCGTGACGGCAGGGACGCCCGAGAAGGGCGGTGTCTCATGAGCCAACAGACTTATGAGACACGCTGTAGCGGTCCACCTCCCTCGGGTGCTCCAGGCGCGGGCGGTTCGGTGGCGCGTAGTCTGGTCCGGTGGCTGATCTTCTCGTCTGGATCGACTGTGAGATGACCGGGTTGGACCTCGGCCGGGACGCCCTGATCGAGGTCGCGGCGCTCGTCACCGACCCCGACCTGAACGTGCTCGGGGAGGGCGTGGACGTGGTCATCCACGCCGACGAGGCGGCGCTGGACGGGATGCCGGAGATCGTCCGGACCATGCACGACAAGTCCGGCCTCACCGAGGAGGTACGCCGCTCCACGGTCACCCTCGCGGAGGCCGAGGACATGGTGCTCGACTACGTCACCACGTACGTCAAGGACGTCCGCAGCGCGCCGCTGTGCGGCAACTCCATCGCCACCGACCGGGGTTTCATCGCCCGGGACATGCCCCGCCTCGACGCGCACCTGCACTACCGGATGATCGACGTCTCCTCGATCAAGGAGTTGTGCCGGCGCTGGTACCCGCGGGTGTACTTCGGGCAGCCGCAGAAGGGGCTGGCCCACCGGGCCCTCGCCGACATCCGGGAGAGCATCCGCGAGCTGGAGTACTACCGGCGTACCATTTTCGTTCCGCTGCCCGGCCCGGACGTGGAGAGCGCCAAGGCCATCGCCGCCCAGCTCTGACCGCCGGCGGGCGGCCCGACCGGAACCCGCTGGACGGGGCCGGCAGGAGTGTGGCTATTATTAGTCCGCGCCCCGCCCGGGACGACCGGCGCGGAGAGCATGGTGGCTGTAGCTCAGTTGGCAGAGCACCGGGTTGTGGTCCCGGTTGTCGTGGGTTCAATTCCCATCAGTCACCCCAGAAGCGAAGCCCCCTCCACCGGAGGGGGCTTCCGTCATTTCTGCGGCCAACGGCACGCGGGCGGCCCCTTCCCGAAGGAGGGGGCCGCCGCGTACGCGCCGGTCAGGTGGTCGGCTCGGCGGTGGGATCGCCCGTGGTGTCCGGGGCCGCGATTGGGTTGACGTCCTCGTCCGGCTGTGCCGGCGGCTCGTACGGCAGGGCGCTGCCCTTGACGTACTCGCCCCAGCTCATGTTCCAGTCGGTCCAACCGTTGCCGTTCAGGAGCTTGCGTTCGGTGCCCTTGACCGTGATCGGGTCGCCGATCCGGGTGTTGGCGAAGAGCCAGGCCCCTTCCTTCATCGAGACGTTCACGCAGCCGTGCGAGACGTTGACCTTGCCCTGCACCCCCTCGGACCAGGGGGCCGCGTGGATGAACTCGCCGCCCCAGGTGATCCGCTGGGCGTAGTCGATCTCGGTGCGGTAGCCGTCCACCGGGCCCAGCTCCGCCATGGTGTCGAAGACTGTGTGCCGCTGCTTCTCCATCACCACCATGGTGCCGCTGGACGACGGGGTGGTCTTCTTGCCGAGGCTCACCGGGATCGTCCTGATCACCTTGCCGTTCTTGGTGACCGTCATCCGCTTGGTGCGGTTCTCGACGGTCATGACGAACGACGGGCCGATCTTGATGTCGACGGTCAGGTCGGCGCGGCCGTACCAGCCGTCACCGAGCGGCAGGCCGGCCGCCTGCACCCGGTAGGTCACGGTGCTGTTGGCCCTCCAGAACTCCTTCGGCCGGTAGTGCACCTCGGTGGGGCTCACCCAGTACCAGATGCCCTCCTGGGCCGGCTTCGCGGTGACCGTCATCCGGCGCTGCACGTCGTCCCGATAGTCCTGCGGGATGGGCCGGCTGAACCTGACGATCAACGGCATGCCCACGCCGACGACCTGGTTGTCGGCGAGGAAGCTGCTGACCCTGACCTGCTTGGCGGGCTTGGCCATGATGGTGAAGGTGCTGGTCGCCGTCGCCGGCTTACCGTCGTCGCCGGTCGCGGTCACCGTCGCGGTGTACGTCTGGCCGTACTGCAGCGCACCGGCCGGGAGCCAGCTCTTCCCGTCGGGGGCGAGCTTGCCCTTGACGGCCTTGCCGGCGGCGTCCGTCAGCTCGACTGTGGTCTCCGTCGCCTCCTCGGTGGTGAAGGAGATGGCGGTGACGGCGGTGACGTCCTTGGCGTCGGCCTTCGGTTCGGTGATGTTGGCCGTCGCCTTCGGGGCGCTTTCGCCGCCGCTCTGCCAGCTGCCGGAGGGCTTGTCGCCGTCCGTGCTGCTGGTGCAGGCAGAGGTCAGAGTCACTGCGGCGGCGAGCACCGCGGCCGCGAACAGGCGACGCCGCCCGCGGCGCCGGGTGCCCGAACGGAACAGCTCGTCCTGGCTAGCTCGCATTTTTCCCTCACAAGTTTCGATCCCCGATCCCATCGTCCTTTACAGACGCGCGGGTGCGGACATCCGTTGCCGGAAGTGAACGGAAACACCACATCGCACGGTAACGATTCTGCTACGGTGCGACACCTCATGAGTGGGCCTCGTATCCGCCCCGGCCCTCGGCGCACGACCGGCGGCCCGATCCGGGGTGGACGGCCCGCCCGGGCCGTGTTGCGCCGGCCTAGAGGGCCGGCCCGGCCCCGCTGTCAGGCACCGGCAGCGCGCTGCCCGCGACGAACTGCGACCAGCTCATGCTCCAGGCCGTCCAGCCGTTGCCCGGCACCAGCTTCCGCTCGGTGCCCTTGACGGTGATCGGATCGCCGACCAGGGTCTGGGCGAACAGCCAGCGACCGTTCGCCATCGAGACGTTCACGCAGCCGTGCGAGACGTTCTGCCGGCCCTGCACCCCCTCGGACCAGGGCGCGGCGTGGATGTACTCGCCACCCCAGGTGATCCGCTGGGCGTAGTCGATCTCCGTGACGTACTGGTTCCTCGGGTCCGGCTCGTCCCGGGTGTCGAAGACCGTCGACTCCTTCTTCTCCATCACCACCATCGTGCCGCTGGAGGAGGGGGTGCTCTTCTTGCCCAGGCTCACCGGCAGGGTCCGGACCAGCCTGCCGTTCTCGTACACGCTCATCTTCTTGGTCGCGTTGTCGACCTTCATCTCGAAGCTGCGGCCGATCTTGGCGGTCGCGCTCCGGTCGACGTTGCCGTAGCGGCCGTTGCTCAGCGGGATCCCGGCCAGCGCCAGCCGTACGCTGATCGTCGTGCCCGGCTTCCAGTACTCCGGCGCCCGGTAGTACGCCTGCGTGCCGTTGCCGATCCAGTGCCAGGCGCCCGGCTGCGGCGGGTCGGTCTGCACGAACATCCGCTTCTGCACCGCGGCCCGGTCCTTCTTCGGGATGCCCGGCGAGAACTCGGCCACCACCGGCATCGCCACCCCGTACGTCTTGCCGCTGAACAGGTACAGCCCCGAACCGATCATCGACTTCGGCTTGGCCATCGTGGTGAAAGTGCTGGTGCCCTGGTAGGTCTGGCCGTCCGGGCCGGTGCCGGTGACGGTGGCGGTGTAGCGGGTGGCGTACTTCAGCGGGGCGGACGGCACCCACGACGAGCCGTCGCGGCGCATCCGGCCCTGGACGGTCCTGCCGTTCGCGGTGGCGAGGGCGACCTTCGACACCGTCCCGCCGCCCGGGAGCTTCGCGCTGATCTCGCTGCTGACCGGCTGTCCGGCCGAGCCGTCGGCCGGCCTCACGTCAAGCGGTGGCACGTCCGGCTGCGCCGGCTCGCCCGTCGTGCCGGACGTGCTGCCGGGCGTGCTCCCGGGCGTGCTGCCAGGCGTGGTGGCGGGAGCCGTGGCGGCCCTGTCGGCCTGCTGCCCGCCCGGCCTGAACGCCGACTTCTTCTGGTCGTCCCCGCAGCCGGCCAGTGCCAGCGACGCCGTGAGGACCAGGGCGCCCATCATCGCCCCGGCCCGCGCGAGCCTGCCCATCCCCACCTCTGTTCTCGCGTGCCTGGCGCACATCGTGCCGTATCGCCGCCATGGCATTGCGCCCTTCGCGCTCGCAGGCGACGGTTTTAGGGGTTTTTGACCGTTAAGCTCGACCGAAGGGGGGAGCCGGGGATCGGATTGGAACCCGGGTCAGAGGCCGTGCTACTGTTCTCCCCGTTGCCAGCGAGCGCCGCTAGCTCAACTGGCAGAGCAGCGGACTCTTAATCCGCGGGTTCGGGGTTCGAGTCCCTGGCGGCGCACCTGTGATCAAGGCCCTGACCTGGCGTTTCGCGCCGGGGTCAGGGCCTTTTCATGTCCCCGCCGATGGGTCGGGTGCTCGGTGGGTGCTCGGGAGCGGTTGGACGGTTCCGGCAAGCCATGGACGCGGTGCCGTGATCGTGGACACAAGCCACCCAAACCGTGGCGCGGCGCGCGACTGGCAGCCGGGGTGCTGGGCGAGGCGTGGCTCCGTCCGTGGGGTTCCCCATGGCCGATCTTGGCTCTGGCCCCTTGTCGGGCGCGGCGTCCTGTGGATTCATGCGGGAAGATCCATGCCGTGGATGTCCCCGAGCTTCTTCGCCGAGCTGCCTGTCACGTGCCTGCGGCCGCGACGGGTGAGGCCGGCACGACGGTGGCCGATGCGAACGAGTACCTCGACCATGATGAGTGGGAGATCGCCCTGGACATCCTCGTGGAACTTGGCGACGCGTATAGCTCCGAGATCGCCTTCTGGGATCTGCTCGCGGAGGCTGCCCGGATGATGTGGCTTTCCCGGACCGAGCGGTGGTGCCGCTGGCGTCGCTTCGAAATTGTTCACGGGGTGGTTCGCGCCGACCTTCAGCTCGTCGATCCGGGCATCGCCGACGGTAGGCGGACTCCCATTCCCGGCGACGGGCGCCTCCGTCCGCTGTGGGACATCGGCGATATGACGGCGGCGGGCGACGCGGACCTGTACGTGGCGCGGATCTGGGTCGAGTCACAGCCGGATCTTCAGCCCGGCGGCAGAGCGGTGGTCCGCCTGGCTCCGCTAGCTCCCGGAAGGTGGCGACGTCTGGCGGCCGGCGACGTGATCACGATGCACGAACAGGGGCCGGTGGCCGGAACCGCGACCATCGTCGAGTCAGTGTTCCCCGTTGACGATGATCACAAGCCGTGACGGAGGGTGACGGCGGGCGGGTTCAGGCATGTCTCGGCGTTGACCGGTTAGCGGGCGGTTAACGCCGTCCCTGGGGCTGCCTGCTCTGAAGCCGGTGTGGCTTTAGAGATCAACTGCAGGCTGTCCGCTATGTGTTTTGTAGACGTTCTTGTGCTCGTCTCTTCGGTTGATTCGCTGAACAGTGATCTCCAAAATCCGCCCCTAAACCACGATTAGGAGGGTGCGGGTGCTCGGCGGGGTGCGCCAGTGCTTCATCCGGCGGTCCGTACGGCATCCGATGCTGGTGCAGATGATCGTGGTGGTCGTTCGCGACGACGGATCTTCCATAACGTTGCGTGATGAGCGGTCGAAATGGCTATGAGCGGTTGATGTTCGGCGGGATCATCGGGACATGGGTGACCGTACGGCCGTGCGGCGGCTGTCGCCACGGCGGTGGCGGATTCTGTCGTTCCTGGCGCAGCACGGTTCGGCGTCGACACTGGATGTGGCGCTGGTTTGTGACGTGTCGCGGCTGACGGCCCACCGGGACCTGGTCGGGCTGTATGACGCGGGGCTGGTGCGCCGCGAGCATTCGGCGGAGGACCGCACCCACACGTGGTGGTACGAGGCCACAGCCGAAGGGACCGAGGTGCTTCGCAGAGATCTGGCGGCCTCGGGGCGGCCGGTGCCCCTGCAGCTGGGCCGCCGGCCTCCAAGTATGGCGGATGGCCTGCTGTTCCTGCCCTTGGTTGAGGTGTCGCGGCGGAACCCGGGGCGCTGTGAGCTGTTCCAGTGGCTGGCGACCATGGAAACCTCGGCGTGGCTGCGCCAGCACGACCTGGCGCACCTGCGCGCCGACGGCTACGGCGTCTGGCTAGAGGACGGGCAGTGCCTGCGGTTCCTGGTGCACATTGATCGTGGCCCGGTCGGCGATGCCATCGCCGAGCAGGAGGAGCGGACGTCGGGACTGAGCGGGCTGCTTACCGGCTACCGGCGTACCGACCGAGCGCTGCCGGTCGGGGCGGTGTTGATCATCGCTCAGGATGCTGAGCGGGAAGAGCAACTGCTGGATGATCTGGTCCGAGAGCCCCTGTCGACACCTGTTGCCACGACCAGCAGAGATTCCCTATATCGCTACTGGCCCGATGAGCAAGTGTGGCAGCTCCCTGGCTGTCCATGCCGCTGCCGCCTGATCGAGGTCGGGACCTCTCGATAGGGCGAGGTGTTTCGTCGATTATCTATGTCCGAAACTTGGTCAAGCCGCGAGGCTTGTTGCGTGGAGTCGGCGTCGCCACGCAGTCTCTCTACCCCTACGCTGGCGGCATGAGGGAACCCAGCGCCGACCGGACCTTTGCCACGCCTGACGACCTTCCGGTGTCAGCTGTGCTGCCTGAGCTGCTGCGGAGTGTGCGTGAGGGCCAGGTCGTCTACCTGAGTGAAGGGGAAGAGCCGATCGCCGCTGTTGTTCAGCTGGAGGTGGCGAAGGCTGGCCTGGCCGCCCGGGGAAGGCCCGACGAGGGGACCCGGTGAACGCCCTGCTTGGCGGGTGCTGATGAACCGGCATACGAAGGCGGCCGCCCCGGCGATACCCGATGAGATCCGGGCGGACGTGGAGACGCTGTGGCGCTACCACGACATGCACCACCAACTGCGGCCATGCGAGGTGGGGATTGGGCTGGGCAGTCATGACCTCGGCGTCGCGGTGATCGCGACGCGCCTGTTCCACGAGGGGCTGTATCCCCTGATCGTGTTCACCGGTGCGAACGCGCCGACAACGGTCGAGCGATTCCCGCGTGGAGAAGCGGTGCACTACCGCGAGTACGCGGTCGAGCAGGGCGTGCCCGCGGAGTCGATTCTCGTGGAGCCCCGTGCCAGAAACACTTCTGAAAACCTGGAGTACTCGCGCCGGCTCCTTGCTGAGCGGAAGATCCCGGTGGAGTCGGTGCTGATCATGTCGCGGCCGTATCAGCAGCGCCGGGCCTACGCCACGTGCAGGCGGGTGTGGCCGGAGGTTGATGTGGTGTGCGCGTCGAATTCGTTGGAGCTCGACGACTACGTGCGTAGCATCGGCGATCCGCGGCGGGTGGTGGACATGTTGGTCGGAGACACGCAGCGGATCGAGGTGTACGCGGAGCGCGGGTTCGCGATCCCGCAGGAGGTACCGGACGAGGTGCAGGCGGCCTTCGGGCGCCTGGTCGCGGCCGGCTACACGAGCCGGCTGATCTGAGGCCGGGCTACCAGCGAGGCTCTCCCGACCGTACGCCCATGCGCTCGCTGAGTTCGACGGCCAATCGGGGCGGACGGGGGCGGGTGAGGAAGTCCCGGACGAGGTCCCGGGAGAGCTGGTGGTAGCGGACCTGGTCGGGACCGATCGCCTCGGCGTCCAACAGTGCGGTGAGGGCCTCGTCGATGCGGTTCCACCGGGCGAGGGCCCGTGCGGTCTCGATTGCATGCCGGACCTGCCGCTCGATCGGCAGAGCGGTGGTGGCGAGCGGTGCGCCGATGGCGATGGCGCGTTGCACGTCACCGAGCTCCATCGCCACGGTCGTCTTGTGGATCGAAACGTTCGTCGGCCCGAACGCGGTCCAGACGTGGTTGCCGTCCATTCCGAGCCTGCTCGCTGCGGCGTCGGCCTCCGTGATGTGAATGTCGGCGGAGGCGCGATCGTCGTCTCGGGCGGCGGCGAGCGCGCAGACAAGGTGCAGACTGCCGTAGACCGACAGCAGTTGCGGCGTCGGCCGGATCAGCCGTGGTTCGAGGAACTGCGCCGCCGTGGCGGCGAGGCCGCGGGCTTGGGCGTACTCGCCGATGGAGACGAGGGAGTGCGCGGCCGATCGGCTGAGTGAGCCGATGACGACGTGGTCGTGGCTGGCGTCGGCGGCGGCCAGTCCCCGGCTGGCAGCGGTCCAAGCGAGGTCGCCTTCGCCGAGCTTGGTGAGAAACAGCGCGGCGAGTTGGTGGGCGTAGGCGGTCATCGCGTGCGCGCGATGACCGTCGTCGCCGTCGTAGGCCGCGGTGGCGGTGAGACAGTCGTGGATGAGGTATGGCAGCCGGCGGGCGAGGGTGCCGTACCGCGAATGCTGGTAGGCGGTCCAGATCTCGGCGACGTCGTTCTCGATCCCGCGCAGGGCGGGTGCCTCGACGGCGGCCGGGCTGGCCAGCGCGGGCGCGAGATGCCGGTAGTCGTGGAGCGCGGCGCGCAGCGCGGGAATGGTCTCGCGCCCTGAGTCGTCGGACCATTCGAACAGAGTCGGTGCGCCGATCAGGTCCCCGAGGGACACGTCGAGGGCCTTGGCGATCGCGCGAATGACCGAGAGGCGGTCCAGGTCGGCGCGATTCGTTTCGACCTTGCGCAACCACTCCTGCGTTTTTCCGACCAGACCAGCCAGCACCTCCTGGGAGAGCCCTCGCCGGCGCCGGTAGAAGGCGACGCGCTGCCCGATCGTCATGTCTTCTGTCATGCCTCGCACACCATCACCTTGCCCTTCGATGGCCGACGGACCCGGTACGGATTTTCCCGGTCTTCCAAACAGGCCGCCCCTACGTTCAGTTCACCGCAGATCACCGGCGCGTGTCGATGCCGGTGGCGGGGATACCTGACAGGGAGCTGCAGATGGAGGGACCGATGAGCGGCACACGGGAGCACGGCTTGGGCCGCCGGCTCGGAAAGTCCTGGAGCGGCCTGTCTCAGCGTCTTCCCCGCCTGCGTACTGCCATGGGGGCTGCGTGGGTGGGTGATCGGCGGTCTGCTCTCAACCGCCGTGGTGCGGCGGCGGGCTCGCCTTTCCCCCAGCGAGCCCACCGCCGGCCGTCTCGGACGGGGGTGCCGGCATGACGGTGTACGTCTCGCGTAACGCGACGGACGACCAGTACCGGCGGCCCGAGCCCGGGTGCACGCCTTCGCAATGGCAGGTGCGGCCCGCTGATCCGCCGTTGCTCACCCATGTCTGGCGTCGACTTTTCGAACAGCAGGCCAGGAAGCGTGATCGCCGGTGACCGGCCAGCAGCGCCGCCTCACGACGCACCGGACCTCGCCGACCGTTGAGCATCTGCCGTTGCGTCCGCTGTGGTTGTGCCGCCGCTGCGGGCAGCCGTGGCCGTGCAGGGCGGCGAAGTTGGCTCTCGTGGTCGAGTACCGGGACAGCCCGGTGAGCCTCTTCCTCTACCTGGCGGGCTGCCTGCACGACGCGATCGACGATCTGCACCGGCTCAACCCGAGCATGACGGGCAGTGCATCCGACATGTTCGACCGGTTCCTCGGTTGGCCCGCCCGACACACGGACTCCTACCGGGTCACCAACGCCGAGGCCATTCGGGGCGAGGGGACCTCATCGTGAGCGGCATCGGCGTCATCAACGCGACCGGCCAGCCGGCGATCGCCAGTAGCTTCCACACTCTGGTCGTGCAGCCGACTAGCTTCTGCAACCTCGACTGCACCTACTGCTACCTGCCCGACCGCAGATCCCGCCGCCTGATGACGGATGCGGTCGCGCAGGCGTGCGCCGAGTCGATCGCGCAGCAGAACAGCAGTCATCCGGTAAGCGTCGTGTGGCATGGAGGCGAACCCACCACAACACCCATCGGGCTGTTCCGGGAGCTGCTGGCCCCGTTCGAGCAGCTGCGGCGTACGGGCATGGTGCATCACGAGATCCAAACGAACGCCACGCTGATCAACCGGCAATGGTGCGAGATGTTCAGTACCTATGGATTCGACATCGGAGTCAGCATCGACGGGCCGGGTGCGCTGAACCGTAACCGCCTTGACCGGGCCGGCAACCCGACGGATGCCCGAACGCTGCGCGGGATGCAGACCTTGACCGGCGCCGGTCTGGAGTACTCGGTGATCTGTGTCGTCACGCCGGAAACCATCGACCACGCCGATGCCCTCGTCGACTTCTTCACCGGCCTTCCAGGCTGCCAGTCGGTTGGCTTCAACATCGAAGAGCAAGAAGGCGCCGACCGAGCGCCAGTGACAGAGGACGCCGCTTACCTGTTCTGGCAGCGCCTCATTGAGCGCCGCGTCGGCGGCAGTCCGCTGCGGATCCGCGACTTGGACCGCTTGGCCGACTACCTCGCCGCCACCCGCGCCGGACGCGTCGACCACGCCCCTTTCGAGCCGATCCCGACCGTCTCCTGGGACGGGCAGGTGGTGCTGCTGTCACCGGAGCTACTCGGCATCACCGACCGGCGATACCGCGACTTCATCGCCGGCAACGTCCTCGACGAGCCGATCACTGACATGCTCGCCCGCGCAAGCGACCTGCGCTACGTCGCCGAGTTCGTGACCGCCCTCAACGACTGCGCCAGCCACTGCACCTTCTACGACTTCTGCCGTGGCGCCCAGGCCGGCAACCGCTACTTCGAGCACGCGACGTTCACCGTCCATGAGACCACCTACTGCCGGACCACCCGACAAGCCCTCGTCCACGCCGCCGCGGACCACCTCACCCCTCAAGGAGGACCACCATGACCAACGCTCTCGCAGCCCTCGTCAACGCCGCGCCGGAGCAACTCGCCCGCCTCGGCGTCGATTCGGACCGGTCGGTAGCGTCGATCGACGCGGCGAAGTTCGACAACCGACCCACCTGGGACAACCGCGGAAAGTTTGACAGCCGACCCGGCTGGGACAACTGGAACAAGAAGAAGTAGCCACCCACACACGGGACTCGCGGGGTGGCGTGCCCACCCCGCGCTCACAAAGGTTGAGGTCATATGCGCACCACCACGATCGGCGACGTGAGGATCTTGCTGCCTGATCTCGACCCCGACGACCTCGACAGCGTGACCGAATTGGGGGACGGCCTCACCGACGCTCGTGTCGAAGGCGTATCCTGGCATGGCGCGCAGCTGGAGGATTGCCGCATCCGTAGCAGCCGGATTACCGGTGGGGACCTCAGCGGGAGCACCTGGGAAGCCGGCAGCCTCTACGGCTGCGAGATCACCCGTACCGACTTCTCCGGCACTACCCTGAACGGCATCACCATCGAACGGTGCGCCATCACCGGCTCCCGGTTCACCGGCATCAGACTCACCGACGTACGTCTCAAGGATGTTCTGTTCGACGGCTGCCGCTTCGACTACGCCACCTTCCAACGCGTCACCGCCGCCGGCTCGGTCGCCTTCACCGACTGCACCCTCACCAATGCCACTTGGTCTACCTGCCGGCTCCCTGGTATCGCCCTGCGGTCCTGCGACTTCGACGGCCTGGAATTGGACGCCTGCCATCTCGACGGCACCGACCTGCGGGGCAGTCGCCTCCACGGGTTGAAGACGTCCCTCGACAATCTGCACGGCGTCACCCTCACCGAGGATCAACTTCCTGACCTCACCGAACTGGCCGTCGACGCCCTGGGCCTCACCGTGCGCAACGACTGACTCGGAGGAGGCCTCGTGCCCGTTGAACCCGTGCCCACCGGCAGCCCGGACACGATCCTCGTGTGCATCCGGGGCAACTCCGGCTCGGGCAAGAGCAGCATCGCCCGGGAGCTACGGCGCCGGCACGGCCGGGGCTGCGCCCTGGTCGAGCAGGACTACCTGCGCCGCATCGTGTTGCGCGAGCGGGACGAGCCTGGCGGCGCGGCCCCCGCGCTGATCGCGCAGACCGTCCGGTTCGCGCTCGATCACGGTTACCACGTGGTGCTGGACGGCATCATGCACACGGACCGCTACCGGGGCATGCTGACCGCCCTGCGCGACGGTCACGGGGGACGGTCGATGTTCTGCTACCTCGACGTGTCCCTGCCCGAGACGCTGCGGCGGCACTTGACCCGGGCCCTTTGACCCTGACGGGTCGAAGCATGCGACGTTGCCTGACTGAACTCACCCGAGAGCCGCTTATGATGATCGCTCCGCTCACCATCGACCGGATCTCCGACGTGGAGAAGCTCCTGGCTCTCGGTGAGCCCTACATCAAGCTGCGCGGGTCATCCGAGTACTGGTTGTACGCGAAGCTGTTCTCCACGACCTGCCCCATCGCCGTCCTGGACGGCGAGGTCGTCGGCTGCGTGATCGCATTCCGGAGCCAGGATGACCCGGCCGAGATCTATCTGCAGGACGTGATGACACACCCCGACCACCGGCGTCATGGGATAGCCCGGGCGTTGGTGGACGAAGTCCGGCGGCAGGGCTCGCGCTGGGGCTGCCAGCGTCTCTACCTCACGTCCGAGCCCGACAACCGCGCCGCTCACGCCGCCTGGCTTGCGCTCGGCTTCGTGAACGTAGAAGGCGACAGCCTGGTAGACGGTGTGTTCGTGATCTCCAACTACAAGGGGCCGGGGAAGCACCGCGCCGTGTACGAGCGGCTCATCGGCTCGTGAGCACCGTTGACACGCGGTGCCAGGTCACCGCCTTGATCGCTGCGGCTGAATGCCGTTGACACCGGGGCTTCGGTCGAGCGGTACTGGATCCACGTTCCCCGTGCGGCGGTCTCGTTCGCAGGGCCATATCGGTCGATGCGCGGGCGCTCCCCTGGAGCGCTCGCTGTCGTTGCGGCCCGGCCTGGGCGGACTCGTTATCAGGAAACCTAGCGAGACGACAGGAGTGCCGCGATGAAGGATCTTCTTCCGGCGAGCTGAGCCCGGCGCGCCGCGCCGCAGTACGCGGTCGGCCGTTGAGCGCGTAGCCGTGCCCCTATCCCATGCCGTTTCTGGGCCCGGGCGTCGGCCCGGGATGACACCGCCAGGTCGCTCAGCCGGTGTTCGCGTATCTCGCGTACCTGCGCGTGCAGGTCACGAATGCGGCGGAGGGCGCTGAGCTCATCCGCCGGGCCGGCCCGGTAGTGGCCGGCATGTTCCTTGGCATCTCCAGAGCGGATCGCGCCCGCTCACCCTCTGAATACCTGCCGGGCGCTCCCCGATTCGGTCGGGCGCCTGGATCGGTTCTGGCAGGCAGCGCGGCGTACCGCCGCCGGTCTCACACCGGCGGCGCCGACCACTTCGTCAACACCACAGAGGAGTTTCCTTGTTTTCCCCAGTTCTCTCTGCCGCCAGGGTCGCTGGCGGTGACAGATTCCGGCTTGGCCCCCGTTCGGGTGTCGGGCTTGACGTCCTCGTTGGGGTCAGTCTTCAGCCGGACCCCCGAACGGACTCCCTATTCCTTCTCACACCGCAGGTCGGTCCGTCTGTCAGCGCTGGAGCCTTGTCCTGCGACAGACCCTGCCTGGTCTCGGGTCTCTCCCCCTGGGGAGTGGCATCCGCATCGAGGGAGGTGGTGGCTGGTGGATGATCCGGTTCTGCGGGTCCAGTCGCAGCTGACCGACCGAGACCGGGTGCTGCTGGGCTGGCTATACGACCATGGAGTGCTGACGTCGTTCCAGATCGCCCAGGCGCTGTTCCCATCGCTGGACTTCTGCCAGCGCCGGCTGCGGACCCTGTATCGGTTGCGGTTGGTGGCCCGGTTCCGGCCGCAGCGCGCCGACGGGGGCTCGTATCCGTATCGCTACGTCATCGACCAGCTCGGTGCCGAGGTCGTCGCCGCCAGTCGGGACGAGCGGCCACCCCGGCGCGACCACGCCCGCGTGGAGCGGCGACGCTGGACCTCGAGCCGGAGCCTGGCGCACCGGCTCGGGGTGAACGGTTTCTTCACCGACCTGGCCAGCTATGCCCACACCAATCCTGGCATGCAGCTGGTCGACTGGTTGTCGGAGGCGGCGTGCCAGCGTTCTGGCACGTTTACTCGGCTCCGGGATCCGGGCCTGGTACGTGCGTACCAGCCGCAGGTGCGCCCGGACGGCTACGGCCTCTGGGTCGAGAACGGCGTCACGGTGCCGTTCTTTGTCGAGTACGACACCGGCAGCGAGCCGCTGTCGGTTCTGATCGGCAAGCTCGCGGGGTCTCGGGAGTTGTTCGCCAAGATTGGGCGGGCGTGGCCGGTGCTGTTCTGGCTGCACTCCGCCGCCCGAGAGGCCAATCTGCGCCGCGTACTCGCCGACACGGCACCGCAGGTGCCCGTCGCTACCGGCGCCCGCGACCACGCCGCCGCGGCGGGCCTCTGTCCCGCTGAGGCGGTCTGGGCCGTGCCCGGCGGGGGAGGGCAGCGGCGGCGGCTGGCCGACCTGGCCGCGTATGTCGTTGACGGCGACGTACGGGCGGGTGAGGCGGCGTGATGCCCGGCAGTGGCAAGACGGCCGCGGACGGTACCTCGCGCCTGCGGGAGACAACAAGACCCGGCTACTGTCACCGGTCTGTCAGTCCCCGGTCGGCTGGTCCTGACAGATCGGTGAGAGTGCCGGTCCGTTCCGACAGCGACAGGGCAGAGGTATCGTCGCGCGCCCACCGCGGACGGTCCGCGACCGGCGGCTGGTCCCCGTCCGCCACCGTGGTACCGGACGACGACTCAGGACCGTCCGCGTACTGCCCTACAGAGGTGGCGGACGAGCCTTCGCCACCGACCGGTCCGGGGAGGTGGTCCGCCACGACGGCACCGGCATCTGACCCGGACGCTGGTCTGAGCAACAGCCGCATAGAGGGCGGCGTCCAAATCGTGATCATCCTCGCCATCGGTGGGGCGGCCGGAGCGGCCAGCTTCACCCACGTCCACAACGTCGCCGCCGCCCACGGCCAACCCGGATGGCTGGCCTGGGCCGACGCGATCGTCCTCGAACTGATGTCCATCGCCTCCGGCCTGGAGCTACGCCGCCGCAAACGCGCCCACACCTCGACAGCGTTTCCCGCGAGTGTGCTGGCCTGCGCGGTCACGCTGTCTCTCGCCGCGCAGGTCGTGGAGGCCGAGCCGTCACCGATCGGCTGGATCGCCGCGGCCGTGCCCGCGCTCGGCTTCCTCGTCATGGTCAAGGTCGCCCTCGGCCACGCCGGCACCACGCCCTCAACCAACGTCGCCCGGACCGCAGACCATCTGCCGGACCAGGCCGTTCAAACCGCGCCCGAGAACGGACCGGCCGAGAGGACGCGGTCCGGCGGGACGGCGGGGGAGCGGTCCAGCCCGCGGACCGTCCGCCCAACGGATGCCGCCCACCAACCTCGCGAACGGGACCGCCGCCACCGCAAAGCAGGCAGGGGACGGTCCGCGCAGCACTCCGGCGACGTGGCCGAGTTGCTGCCGGCGGCGCGACGGGTCCAGGACCGACTTGCCGCGGACAGGCAGACGCTGACCCGGGCAGCGCTCGCCGAAGCCCTCCGTGGAGTGGGCGACACCGTATCCAACACCCGGGTATCCGAACTCCTCATGCCACGGGGTGCTCCGTGGGTGCTCGGGCGCGATGGACGGGCCAGCAGTTGGTGGACTGAGCGGAATGCTGCCTGGGCGAAGTTGGGGCCTGACCGCGAACAGATGGACTCATGCGACCGGGCTGGATGCAATGACTCGACCAAGATCAGGCT